>JBKJIP010000286.1:0-11194 GCA_046598515.1 Fimbriimonadaceae bacterium
ACCACTTTTGCGCAGGACGTGCGAAGTGCGAAGAGGTTATTCGGGAACGACTATGCGGGATACCTGGCGGCTATTAATCGCTATGGAGACCAGGCGTTTCCTGGTTCCAATATCGGGGCCGCCGAGCAAGCATTGAAGACGCAAAAAGCATTGACGATTGTGAAGCCGTTCGAAAACTCACTTGGCTTCACTCTCGCCGACGCAGAGCCAGATTTGCCAGAGGAAATCGGACTGCGCCCCAAATTCTGGCTCCATACAGACCCGCTGTCTCCCGAGGGCAAGGTCGGGTTCTCCTATGATTGCGAGTTGGCCCTAGACGAGTCCTCGGAGAAAGTCCGACAAGCCATGATTCGCGCGGGAGGTTTTCTGAAGGAGGTCGCCGAGCGTCCCGGCTTCATAGACCTGGTTCGAAAAAACCCCACGACCTTGAGCGGGAGTCTCAACTATTCAACGGGTAACTGTTTCGATCTCCAGATGAAGTTCCTGTCGGAGAATTTGGTCGGCAAAAGCGTCCGATACGTGGTTCAGGTTCTCGTCGAACCAGAAGAGTTTCGGTATGTGAGCTGGTTGCCAATAACCTATCGCCGTGCCCCAGGAACGATCGTAAAGATCGAGAATCAAGGTGAGGAGTTGAGTTATCAGTTCGCCAACGAGGCGAAGGAGGTAATCCGATCCCTTCATCGGGAAGATCTGAAGTACGTCTTCCCAGCCGGACCCCGCCCGCACTACACAAAGTCCCTGCACGACTTGGACTCACTTCCGGCCGAGACCGAGGGAATTCAATATGTCCCTCCAATAGCAGAGGCTGCACTCGAAAAGATGGGGCGGTTTCGACACCTGAGGTCACTGATTTTGAACGACTCAACAAAAGGGGGAGCGAACTTGCCAAGCCTTGAACGACTCGTGAACCTCGCCTACTTTGCAGTCGAGGGAGGGCTCTCGCCCGCCTCTGTTGACTCGCTCTGCCGCCTGCCCCTGTTGGAAGACGTGAATCTAGACGTTCCGAATCTCTCTAAACAGGAACTGGTAAAAATCATGGCCATATCCACGCTTAGGAGGCTCTACGTCAACTCGGCGCATATTGATGAGATAGTTTTGGAGGCTATGGCCGCCAACCAATCCATTGAGCAAGTGACTTTCGGAGAGCGGGTTAAGTTGTCCTCGAAGGGTGTTCAAGCCTTCGGGCGCATGAAGAGCTTAAAAGTTCTCCACATCTACGTTGCGAAGGACATGGATCTCGTACCCATTTACCAACTGAAAAATTTGGAGGTTTTGGGTCTGTCGAAGCTGCAGCTGGCGGCCAAGGACATCAATGCCCTCACCTCCATGACCCAACTCCAAGGCCTGATGCTGGATGAGATTACGGGCGTCACCCGCGAGCAGCTGCTCAGCTTTGCCAAGCTGAAGAACTTGAGGGAGTTCTACTTCAATCAGGAAGGTACTCCGGCAAGCGACATGCGCCAACTTCGGTCGCGGCTTCCGGGCAAATGGCTACGAAACTGAGGTCGAGCTGGGTTCCACGCGCCAAATCGAGGGGGCCGGCGTCGTTGCCAGCTCCCTCGACGATCTTAATCGCGCGGATTCATGTCGGTAGCTGGGCGGGGGTCCATGTCCGGGCGGGGATCCATATCGGGATCGGGAATCTCGCTTCCTCGGTCGAAATCGGGGATTTCGGAACCCTGATCCGTTCTCGGAAGATCTATGTCGGCTCCCCGCGTCGGGTCCGGGATCACGGCGCCACGATCCATGCTGTCCTCGCCGTCCATGATCGGGTCGCTTCCCGCCGGGCGGCGCGGATCGGATTTCGGATCGGTCGGGTAGCTCAAGTCGTCGGATCGGCCCGGCATGTCGTTAGGCATCGGAGCGCGGTTCGGGTCTTGCTGGTTGGTGGGATCGGGGGTTTGAGTGGTTTGATTTACAGACATCTTCTTTGATTCCTTTGGTTTGATTCTTGTTGAGTCGTTCGGGCCCCGACCGAGGAAGAGGGGGCCGGCTGCACCGAACACATCCACTAACGCTTCGGAATCGCAAAATTCATATTAACGAGCCTTGGGGCGGGCATAAGCAATTCATAAAGCCTTGGATTGGTGAATTTTGTGAATGGTGAATCGTGAATCGTGAATCCTGAATGGTCGCACGGGGAACCTGGGCGTTGGTTTGAATCATGGTCTGAGGTGACTATTGTGTTCATACCGACACAAAGGTTACACATAGTGTCCGGTATGGACAAACGGACTGGCTTGGGCTCGTCCGCCCATTCACCATTCACCATTCACAACCGTGTGGGCATCACGACGCGTATCCGATGATCCCCGACTGAGATCGAAGCCGGCAAGAACTCGACTTCTTCGCCGTCGGCGAGGAACGGAAGGGGCGATTCCGAGGCGAGTCGAATCCTTGAACCTCGACGGTGGCTGACCTTCGGGTGGGACAGATGCGAGCCTTTATAGACCGATGGAAAGGCCCGGAGGAATTCCGCTCGTCCCACTTCCCCCACGACCACGACATCGAGCAATCCATCCGACAATTCCGCCAGGGGCGCGATCTTCATCCCGCCGCCATAGCTTCGCGCATTCGCGACGGCGCATAGCATGGCCCGCTGATCGTGCTCGACGCCGTCGATCTCGATCTTGATCGCGGCCGGCTTGAATGAGCCAAGGGTCTGCAGGACGGCCACCACATAAGCAGTCGTGCCGCGAAGATAGCGATAGCCTTGGTTGATGCGCTCCGCCACCACCGCGTCAAATCCGGTGCCGGCGACGTTGATGAAGAATCCCCGCCCTTCGATTGCGGGCAGGTCTATCTCGACCATTCGAGGCGTCTTTAGGGCCGCGACAGCGGCGGCCAGTTCGGTGCCGAACCCGAGAGTGCGGGAAAAGTCGTTGCCCGTTCCCATCGGGAGCACCGCGAGGATAGCCTGCGTTCCGGCCAGGCCGTTGGCGACTTCACCGATCGTCCCGTCACCTCCGGCGGCAGCGACGACGTCGAAGCCCTGCTCAGCGGCGGCACGAGCAAGTTGGCCTGCGCTTCCTGGAACTAACTGTCCCGTTCGAATCGCGATCCCGGGCGCCGAGGTTTCGAAGAGTTCGTATTCCAAGGCGGCCGCATCGAGAAGGCTTACAAGCCGGCCTCGATGACGCCGACCGCCGCCTCGCGAGGACAGAGGATTCGCGATGACGGCGATGCGCATGCTCTTAACGACGGGTCAAGGCGCGTCGACGCCGTCGGCCCCGACGGCAAAACCACAGGTCGACGCCAAAGGCGGCAGCGACTCCGATGGCAACCCACACGAACATGGTTGCCGCGGAGTGAACTTGATCTATTGAGAGCGAAAAGTCGAACATCTTTGTTTCCCGCCCATATGATCGTCCAGATTCCGCTCGGAAGCAATCGGGCGGACGGATGAGAACACGAGTTCAGAGCGTCTCAGAAAGCCTGGACCATAAGAACTTATTCGGGCCCTGTAAGAATGCCGTAGAGATCGCATTACGCCCGTTTCGATGACTACGGCTGAGATCGTTAAACTCTACAGGAGACTGAAAAAGACCAATGTTAGAAATCATCGTTGTCATCCTCGTCATCATGTGGCTCTTGGGCTACTTCGTCGTGAATCTGGGCGCCGTCGTCCACATTTTGCTCGTTATAGCGCTCGTCGTGTTCGTCCTCAGACTGCTCCGCGGACGATCAACCAGAATTTAAGGGGGGCCGCAAGGTCAGAGGGCAAAGGCGGAACACAGCGTTGTGTTCCGCCTTTTTTCAACACCTCTACGAGAGAGCCAAGGAAGATTGCTTCCAGGCGGCGGGGGACTGGCTCAAAATGCTCTTGACCTCGGGCCACCCGCCCGCTGGCCAACGCCACCACTCGCGACGGAACCCACGCTCCCGCAGATCGCAGATCTCCCAAAGCGCCATATCCAGCCAAGCCCACATGCATCGAGCCTCAAACGCCTCATGCACGTCGCCCACGGCTTCTTGATACGCCTCCGCGATCCGGATCTGCAGCGCCAAGGGCATCGTGCAAAGATCGGTGCGCCGGTCGGACACGCATGAATCTCCCCAATCGAGCAGCCCCGTCAAACGGGGCGTATCGCCAGTCACCATGATGTTCCAGGGGTGCAGGTCGTTGTGAGTGAGCACATCGTTCTCCGTATGCCGAGCTTCGCCCACATCACCGACGAAGTTGCCGGGATGCCCGGCCAGAAAATCGATCCACGATTCGATTTCGCTCAGATGCTCCGGTGGCAGCAACTCTTCCTGGGCGACCTTGCGAAAGGCGGGCCAAGGGTCGAAGTGATCGTAAGGCCGCCGCCAGTCCCGCCGGTGGGCGGCGGGCAAGCCGTGGAGGATGACCATCTGCTCGACCAAATCCTCGATGAACGGACCGAGATTGACGTCCGGCTCACACTCACCCAGCAGTTGGCCGTGAACGCGCCGCTGGAGCATAAACGGCAACCCGGACTCGGTCTCGCCCATCTCGACTGCTTTGGGGACGCACACTCCGCCGCCCTGAATGAAGGGCCATATCTGGAGTTCGCCCTTCATGTAGCGAACGGCATTCTGATTTTTCGGGGTTCTCAGGACGAGTTCATCGCCCAGAAACCAGATCAAATTGTCCACGCCCAGACTGGGGTGGGCAGTGACGGACTCGGGAGAGCAACCGTGCCTTACGGCCAGATCTAGAACTTCCCGCTCTTCCACACTCATAAGTGTGGCCTACCATTCGATGCGATAGGTTGCTTTCGAAGGAAAACCGTCTTTCTGCTTTGCGCTTATAAACCGGATTCGCATACCGCACCCTTGGTAATCCTTGTTTTTCTCGGGCGAAATGTAGCGCGTTTCCTTCGGGCATGAAACCTCGAAATCTCCGCCGGTGTGGCCTCCGGCGTACCAGAGCTTGGCCCGTCCGCCGGCTATCAACCCTATCTCGCCCAACGATATCACCAGCGTTTGTGGACTCTTGGCATTCTTCCCCAACTGAAGTTGATTCACGAAGTAGAGCGGAATCACAATCGTGACCAGGAATCCGATGACTCCGAAAAGAACGATGCGGTTCATGATGAGATTATCGGCAAGAGAACCCGGAGGATTGAGGTCTGGCTAGCTGGCGACCCTCATCGGCTCTTGAACCTGAGGCCCGACTCGCTCCGCGAGCGCCTCGCACCAATCTACGAACCGCTCGATCTGAGCCGTATCCTCGGTCGCCGGGATCGAGACGTTCAAACCCGATCTTCCCCATTCCGCCTGCAAACCCTCTCGGCCCGGAGCGGATTCGGCGAAGGAGCCCGTCAGGTTCTTGACGGGGAAGCTCGAGCAGGCTCCAAGCACTTCGTCGAGTTGCGTGTAGTCCGCTACGGCAACGAATGTCGTCATGGCCGTAAAGTCGGCCCCGATGGCGTTCTTAGCGAGCACTCCGACAAGGTCGGACAATACTTGGCCCGTGGAAGACCGCAGCACCTTCATGACTTTCGAGGGCTGGACGTATAGGCAAAGCTTCTTCGCGGGTAGGTCTAGATGCCAACGGAGTTTCGGCGTCGTTTCCGATCCCGGCCGGCCATCATACGTGAGTCGCCAAGTCACTCCGTCCTTGGTTTGTCCGCCGAGCCGCCACTTCGTGTCGTTTCCAGGACCCTCGTAGGTCCATCCGTGAAACTGAACAAGCGCGGCCAGCGAATCCCGGTTCCGCCGCTCTTCCTCATTAAAGTTGGCGACAAACTTCCAGAATCCGAGCACGGCGAAAGCCAACAGCAGAGCGACGATCCATATCATCATTCCTATTGTCGGCAGGCCTGATTCGGTTACAAGCTTCCACCCTGCCATAATTGGTATCGATGGCCGGCCGCACTTTCGATGAAATCTCCAACCTCTTGGGCAACCAAGCCGAATCCCTTCTCGGATTCAACAACCCCAAAATTGCGAAGGAGCAGCTTCATCTGCCCGGGCCCGACTTCGTCGACCAGATGTTCGCCCCAACCGACCGAAACAACCAGGTCATGCGCAGCCTGCAGGTCATTTACGGAACCGGGCGCTTGGCCAATACCGGCTACATGAGCATCCTGCCCGTCGATCAAGGCATCGAGCATTCCGCCGGCGCAAGCTTTGCGAAGAATCCGATTTATTTCGACCCGGAGAACATCGTCAAGCTGGCAATCGAGGGCGGGTGCAACGCCGTCGCCTCCACCTACGGTGTCCTGGCCTCGGTGAGCCGCAAATACGCTCACAAGATTCCGTTCATCGTTAAGGTTAACCACAACGAGCTTTTGACGTATCCGAATAAGGCCGATCAGATCATGTTCGGGAGTGTCGAGCAAGCCTGGAACATGGGTGCCGCCGCGGTGGGTGCGACGATCTATTTCGGCTCCGACGAGTCGACTCGCCAGATTCAAGAAGTGGCCCAGGCGTTCCAGCATGCGCACGAATTGGGAATGGCAACAATCCTGTGGTGTTACCTGCGTAATCCCGCCTTTAAGACGGAAAAGGACTACCATGTCTCCGCCGACTTAACCGGTCAAGCCAACCACCTGGGCGTCACCATCGAAGCCGACGTCATCAAGCAAAAACTCCCGGAAAATAACGGGGGTTACAAGGCGTTGAACATGGAAGGGTCTTCTTATGGCAAGACCGATAACCGGATCTACACCGAACTCTCCTCAGATCATCCCATTGACCTCTGCCGATACCAAGTCGCCAACTGCTTCATGGGACGAATCGGCCTCATCAACTCAGGCGGTGCTTCAGGCGCGACAGACCTGGAAGACGCCGTGGGAACCGCAGTTATCAATAAGCGAGCTGGAGGAAGCGGCTTAATCTCGGGTCGAAAGGCCTTCCAGCGGCCGATGGACGAGGGTGCGGAGATTCTGCGGGCGATCCAAGACGTGTATCTCTGCGACGGCGTGACCATCGCGTAGGCGAATGGGGCGGACGGATGAGGCACAGGGGTCTTAGGGGTCAGAGGGGTCAAATGGGCTTCATTAGCCCCATTCGACCTATTCGACCTATTCGCCCCATTGGACCCATCGTCCAGGTTTCGGCGATCAGACCCGCTGGCGCTCCTCGTCGTCTCCCCGCAAATCGAGATCGAGGATCGAGGGTGTGCGGATGGTCATCCGCTGGGCGGGCTCTTTCAGCTTCTTGAAGCTGGTTTCTAGGTGCGTCACGTCCAGTGATTCCCAGCAGAACTCCAACACCCGTTGCCGCATATCCTCCAGCTCCTCATAAATTGCGTCGGCGCGTTCCGCCGTGACCGGTGGTCTGTCTGACACGGTCGCCGTGAGTTCATTCACGAAGGCGAACATCGCGCGCGCCTCCAAGTCGATCTTTTCAATCGCGGCGGGGCCGATGACGTGGTAGTTCGATGCGGTCGCCGTAAGGTGGGCCGAGAGTGCGGCACGCATGTTGTCTTGAATCTTCTGATAGTGCTGCTTCGCATCGGCATCATGCCGTTTGGGTTCGCGCATAACCGGGTCGCGAGTCAGCTCCCTCGTCACATAGAGGATGCCCGCGAGGCCGGGTACGAGTTGGTCATATGCCTCGATTTCGCGCAGATAGAGCTGCGCCGAGCGCGCCTCGATCATGCGGACCCGCTCGAGCTGATTGACCTTTCCCTGATACATAAGAGAGAGAAACTGACCGACGAATCCCCCGGCGATCGATGCTCCGGCGGTGATCAAAGCGATTTGACTGGCTTCTTCCATGCGCGAAGGAGTTTAGGAGAATCTTGCCTTGGCTTGCTTGATAGGCGCCGCCTTGTACACTGGAGGCTGATGAATCGCACCTTTGTGTCCCTCGGCGCCCTGCTCGCCGGCATCGCCGTCGCTTTGGGGGCTTTCGGGACGCACGCGCTCCGGGACAGACTGACGCCCAAGGCGCTCGAGACATGGCACACCGCCGTGCAGTACCACGTAATCCACGCCCTCGCGTTGATTGCCGTGGGACTGATCTGTGCGCATGCGAGCTCGAAGTGGGTTTTGCGCAGCGGGTGGCTGTTCGTAGCCGGCATCCTCATTTTCGGCGGGACGCTCTATGGTTACGCCCTCACCGGAGTGACGGCGTTCGCGATCATCACTCCGCTCGGAGGCCTGTGTTTTATTCTTGGGTGGCTCATGTTGGCGCTTGGGACGCGGAAGGGTTGAGCCAACCCCGTTCCCACCATTCCGCCCTCGGATGGCGGTGGCGACCAGCTACCGAGCGAGTCCTGATTCCCCAAAGCCCCCGGCGAAGGCTGGTCGGCTTCGCCACCCGATGGCGGGTGGCGAAAACCAAAGGCTGTTCCCGCCATTCCGCCCACGGATGGCGGTGACGACCAGCTACCAAACGAGTCCTGATCCCGGAATCCCAGTAGGGCCTATTGCCATTCGCTTTAGCTGCGAGGTAACAAGGCGGTATGCCGGATCCAAAGCGCTGGGTCAACGCCGTTGAAACTCACGGCTTCTTCGTGACCACGACCGTTCGAGGCTGGGCACCGATTTTCCGGAGGCCGAGTGTAACCGACGCCGTGATGGCGGGCCTGATTTCCGATTGCCAGTTCTACGGAGCACGCCTTATGTCTTTCGCGATCATGCCTCACCACGTGCACTTTGTCTGCTTTCGGCCGGTTGACCGTGAAATCGGGTGGTTTATGGATCGATTCAAGTCCAACTCTAGCAAAAGGTTGCTGCCGATGCTGAACTCTACTGAGATCCGGATGTTGAAAGCAGCCCCTTACGACCATGGCAATCTTATGTGGAAGCGCAGCTTTCGCGGCATTCCCTTAACCTCGGAGGCGGTGCGAGCACGGAAGACGGGATACATCCACCGAAACCCCGTTCGCGCTGGCCTTTGCGACACCATGGCCGAGTACAAGTGGTCGAGCCATCGGTGGATCGAGGCAGGTCTTTTCCATGTCGACAATGGGCTCGACCTAGATCTCCTGGCGAAGGAGTTCGGTGAGCCACCACCCTTGACTTCGCTCCAAGGTTGGCGGGATATGTTGGAGGACTTCTAAAGTTGTTCCCGCCATTCCGCCCGCGGATGGCGTTGGCGACCAGCTACCAAATGAATCCTGATCCCGAGGAACCCCTCGGGCGCGGGCTGGTCAGCCCAGCCATCTGACGACAGGATGGCGAAGTCCAAGGGCCGCAGAGCAAAAATCTGTCCCCCTATGACGCATCATTAGAGCCATGGCAAAAGCGCGAACGACAATCAAACTTGACGAAGCTCTCCTCCATGAAATTCGCCAATACACTCTCGAGCACCAGATCACTCTCAATGTCTTCTTTGCCGAAAGTGCTCGCATGACGCTGAGCCAGTCTAAGGCAGAGGGTAAGCCGAGAATCCGGCTTCCAGCCTTCGGTGATGGGGGGCTAGTGCCGGGAATGGACCTGGCAGACAATGAAGTTCTGGATCGGATCGAGTCGAAGAGTGGCTGGCCAAAGGCTCCTAACCAAGGGGCTAAAGTCTCACCGAACATGCGACCCTGCGCTAACATAATCCCAATGACGGGCCGAAGAGTTTCGGTTACCACTTCTAATGGGGCGGTCGCCGGTTCGAATCCGGCCACGCGCAAGCGTGTAGCTCAGCCAGGATAGAGCGCCTAACCCCGAAATTCATCCCTTGTCCGTCAGAACCATTCCCGTCGCGTCCTAGAAAATCGGGGCCCCCCTCTTTAGACCCAAATCCGGCCCGCCCGGACCCGCCCGGTACACTCTCCCTGTGGTCTCCCGATATCGCAATGGCGAGTGGGATGGTGTCGACATCCAGCCCTATAAGGACAATCCCGGTGGGTGGATGTCCATCACCAAACAGGTGCTCAGCAATGACATGGAAGCGGCTTTTCAGGTTCGCTACTATGAAATGGCGCCCGGTGGATACTCCTCGTTCGAGCGCCATCAGCACGAGCATTGCGTCGTGGTCCTCAAGGGCCAGGGCAAGGTCCGTATCGGCGACGAATGGGTCGACCTCCTCCCTAATGACCTGGTAAGAATACGGGGTCACCAGCCCCATCAATTCCAAAACACCGGACCGGAACCCTTCGGCATCTTGTGCGTCGTAGACAAAGAGCGGGATCGGCCCGTTCATTTGCAGTCCGATGGCAGCCCCGTGGCGTCTTAAATAGAAATGCTAGCCTCTCTCGTCTTATTCGCAACGCTGGTTGGCGCGCAGGAAGCGGCGCCGCCGGTTAAAGATCCCCAAGGGGATTTGCCCAAGGTGGCGCATCAGAAAGAGTTGGATGGCGACGTCAAAGCCGGCGCGAACTACTCCAAGGAAGTCGAGAAGGAATATAAGCTTTCGACCGACGAGAAGGCCATCGCCCGCGCGCAGCGCATCGGAAACGAGCTCGCCGCGATCGCGAATCATAACATGGTCAAGGTGACCTGGGGCGATAAACGGCTCAATCCCTACAAGTACAGTTTCAAAGTCGTCGAGGGCGAAGACGTCAACGCCTTTTCCCTGCCCGGCGGCTTCATCTATGTTTACGAAGGGCTCATTAAGGTCGCGGAAAGCGACGATGAGCTGGCCGGCGTTCTCGCCCACGAAATCGCCCACGCCTCCTTCCGCCATGTGGCAACGATGGAGCGGAAGTCGCGGACGCTCGACGCTCTCACCCTGCCCCTGATCCTGATCAGCATCTTCGGCGGCGGCAGCGAAACGACCGCGCCCCTCGGCAGTTTGGGCCAGCTCGTCAAGACCTCTTCCGCCAGCGGCTGGAGCGTGGACGCCGAGCGAGCTTCGGACTACGGTGCCGTGCAGTACATGATGAAGAGCCCCTACAATCCGGTCGGGATGCTCACGTTCATGGAGCGGCTCGCCAAGACGCAGCGGCAATACAATGTCTCCAGCCTGGGCATCTTCCAGACGCACCCACCGAGCAAAGAGCGAGCGGAAACGCTGATGGATCACCTGGAAACACTGAACATCCCCATCCGCCGCAGCCTCGTCTCCCCCGCCTATCGCGTCAATGCGATTGTGGAGGGTGATGGCGCGAAAGTGATGTTTGAGGGCCGCCAGTTGGTGGTCTTTGCTGGTGCCGATTCCGACGAGCGAGCCCGCTCCGCCGCGATCAGCCTGAATGAGTTCTTCGACACCGTGCCCGACCTCTTCGAGGTGACCTCGAGGAAGGAAGGCGAGATCTCCGGCCGTGGCCGATTGCTCTTCAGCATCACGCCTGAAGACGCGAAGGCGGCGAAGAAGGATCTGGACGACGCCACGAAATCAACCC
>JBKJIP010000310.1:0-4737 GCA_046598515.1 Fimbriimonadaceae bacterium
CGGAAGAAGTAGTTTTCTTCCGAAATCCGCCGGACCTCATTGCCGTCCGGGCTCTTACCGTCGACCAAGTCGCTCTCGCGCACGAACGATTCCGAGCTGACGTCGTACCAGCCCTCGTATACATCGAGGTAGACGTGGCCCTTTTCCTTGAGAAGCTCAAAGAGTCGCTGGACGGCGACCTTGTGGCGCTCCTCCGTGGTGCGGATGAAGTCGTCGTATTCGATGTGCATGTACTCCCATGCTTCGACAAACTTCTGAGCTGTCTCGTCAACGAAGGCCATGGGATCCTTGCCCGCGGCCTCGGCCGCTTCGCGAACCTTGGTGGCGTTCTCATCGGTGCCGGTGAGGAACCAGACATCTTCGCCACGCATCTTTCGATACCGCCGCTCGAAGTCGCAGACGGCCGTCGTGAGCGAGCTCCCAACATGGGGGGCGCCGTTCACGTAATAGATGGGGGTTGTGATGTAGTAGCGCTTAGACATGGCCCGATAGAGATTGTGAAACCTCGGGCACATGCGGCGCTGTCGCGAGGTTAACTTGCCTTACGGCCTTTGGTCTGTGCGTAAGTGACGCTTCGCTCGACCCAGAAGAGAAACTGCTCGTAGTTGTCGAGCACTTCGCGCGGCATCTTGACGTACTCGCGCATGGGTTCCATTTCGGGATCGGGCTTGAGGGGGCCGGCACCTTTCAGAGTCATGGCTTCATCCACGTCCTCCGGGCACAGTTTTAGGCCTATATCGTCTCCGATAAGGAAGGCGAACATCTTCTCGCCGGTATAGATGCCCATGCCCCCGAACATGCGTCGTGCGCGAACATCGTACGCTTCGGCGGCCCGCATCATCTGCTCGTAGCGAATGGGGCGATAGACCATGAATCCCTAAAAAAGTGAAACCAAAACAAAGAAGCCGAGGTCGACATTGACACCGGACGCACCGAAATTATACCCGAATCCAAGCAAATCCGCGCAAAAGCTGGTACTCCGTTTCCTTTCACTGCACCATTTCCAAAACTGACCTCTCCCACGAAAGTCGCGGCTCAGAAGATATGCTCTCGTCCATGGCGGCAAAGCGACTTGGAGCCCACATCCCGATTAAAGGCGGTCTGGGGCAGGCGTTACGGACGGGGAAGTCCATCGGATGCGCGGCGGTCCAAGTCTTCACGTCGAGCCCCCGGCAGTGGTACTCCGCCCCTCTCGGTGAATCGCAGATTGCCGATTTTCAAGCCGCCCGAGAAGAAACGGGAATCTTCGACGTGGTGAGTCACGACAGCTACCTCGTGAACCTGTGCGCCCCCACTCCCGAGATCGCGGAGAAGAGCTATGGGGCCCTGAAGCAGGAAATCGAGCGATGCGCCAGATATGGGATCGACCGTCTGGTCAGCCACCTCGCCTCCTACAAAGGGCAGGATCAGGGAGAGACCCTCGTGGTGGTGGCCGAGAAGATCAAGAGTCTCTTCGATGAAACTCCCGACACCGTTACTCTGCTGATGGAGACCACTGCCGGCCAGGGCTCCTCCATCAACTCGAAATTCGAGGAAATGGCCATGCTGCTCGACCTCGTCGCTGGCCACCCTCGCCTTTGTGTGTGCTTGGACACCTGCCACGTATTCGCGGCTGGTTACTCGATTCACACCGAGGAGGGCTACGACAAGACGTTTGCGGAATTCGACCGGCTGGTTGGAATCGATCGTCTGCGGGCGATCCATTGTAATGACAGCCTGAAACCGTTTAACTCGCGACTGGACCGTCATGCTGATATCGGTGAAGGCCTGATTGGCCCACTGGCATTTCAGAAGCTTGTCAATGACCCCCGATTCGAGAATACGCCGATCCTGCTCGAAACTGAAGCGGAGAAGCACGAGATGAACCTGGATCGGCTAAAGAGCTATATCGAGGGGTGAACGGGGGTCTTAGGAGTCGAAGGGGACATAGGAGAAAGCAAAACGAAGACTCCAGCCTTGGACTCCTTGGACTCCTTTGTCCCCTGACCTCGAAAGAAAAGCCATAAGTTCAACGTTCTCTCGGGGATATTGCCCTATTCCCCCTCGGCGGCGCGATACAATCTAGGCAACGTCGTGGCGGATTGGTTCTACATTGGAAACTATGGGCAGCTCGGCCCCCTTACGCCTGAGCAAATGGACGAGCTGATCGAAGGCGGTGTCATCGCTCGCGATACCTACGTCTGGCGTCAGGGCATGCCGCAATGGGCCATGGCCGAGTCCGTCATCGAACTCGCCGCTTCCTTCGTGAAAAACGCTCCCTACTCGACCCCGCCTCCCCCGCCTTCGCCGGGCACGATGCACATGCCGCCCAGCCCCCCGCCTGGGTTCACGAATACGGCTTATCAGCCTTACGGTGCCCCAGCCTACAGCCAGCCGCTGGCGATGAACCCGTACTCCCAAATGCCTCTGGGCATGGTGAAGAGCAACAAGAGCCGGGTCGCGGCGGGGATCTTGCAGATCATCTTCCCCGGCGTGGGCCGGATGTATCTTGGCTATGCCGCGTATGGAGTCCTGCAGCTGGTTCTCACCATCTGTACCGGCGGCGTTCTGTGGATATGGTCCATCATCGATGGCATCATCATGTTGACGGGCGGTCTCAAATTAGACGGCTACGGTCGCGTATTAGAGGACTAGGCGCAACATGTTCACTTCGCAGGCGTCCTATTCAGTGGATCTATGAAAGCACTCCGATTCGCACTCTTGGGTTGGCTTCTCTTGGTCGCCTCTTTGGCGATGGCGCAGAGCTATTCGCCGGGGCGCGGAGAAACCGTGATGAAGCTGGAAATCGCCAATCGCGGCGATATCTACATCAGACTTTTTACAAAGGAAGCCCCGAAGACCACGGCTCATATCATCGGCCTGGTCGAGAAGGGATTCTATAACGGCAAAAATCTGCCGAGCGTCGATCGCTCACCGAAGCCATACATCGCCCGAGTCGGCCCGCCCAACTCGACGGCCACCGGCGACGTTCGGATTCCTTTCGAGGATTCGGGATACGGCTATGATCAGGTTGGCATGGTCGGCCTGAGCGCCAAACCCAAAGATCGTAACTCCGGCGACAGCCAGTTCCACATCCTCCTCGCCCCCGCGAAGTTCCTGGACGGAAACTACACCTGCTTCGGCCAAGTCGTGGCCGGGCTGGAAGTGTTGAATAAGCTCGATCAAGGCGACGTAGTCACCCGAGCCACGATTCAGCGCGGATAAGTGATCCCCATGGATCGCGCCTCGCGTGCGCACAGGACAGGCTTCCGATCGATCCCAAAGCTAAGGGAGTGCGGGGATGCAACGTGCTCCGCAGCGCATAGGAGGAAAGCCATGTGGAACTCGCCCCTCAAAGAACCGCCTGCCCAGGTTGCGCTCGGAAATATGGGAGGCCTCCTGCGAGGCACGTTGCATCCTCGCACTGCGTTTAGCTCGGTCACTCGAAATTCGCAATTCGCAACTAATACGACGGCGCGATGATGCCGTTGACCGAACCCAACCCGATGCGATAGCCGTCGCCTTGAGCCCAGCCGCTCATCGTCAGAACGTCGCCGTCCTGCAGGAAGGTTCGCGTCTCGCCGGTCTCCACCAGCTTCAGTGGCTTCTGCCCCCGCCAAGTCAGTTCCAGCATCGAACCGAAGGAGTCCTCCGCTTCCCCACTGATCGTTCCGGTCGCGTAAAGATCCCCCGTCTCCAACGGGGTGCCGTTCGAAGTCTGATGAGCCAGCTGCTGAACGAAGCTCCAATAGAGGTTCGACGTATTCGAGCGGCAGATCACCTGGGGCCGCGTCATGGCGGCCGACTGGAGCGTGACTTCAAGGTTGATATCGTAGTGTTGCTTCCCGTCCCGTCTTAGATGGGGCAGCGGCTCCGGATCTTGGGCCATGCCCTCCACCCGGAACGGTTCGAGCGCGTCGAGCGAAACCAGCCAGGGGCTGATGCTCGTGGCAAAACTCTTGGCGAGGAATGGTCCGAGCGGCTGATACTCCCAGCGCTGCATATCTCGAGCCGACCAGTCATTCACCAAAACCAGGCCGAGCATGTAGTCCTCGCACTCTTGGATCGGAATCGTGTCTCCGATTTCCGAATCAAGCCCGATGAAATAGCCGATTTCGAGCTCGAAATCCAGTTCTTGCGTCGGCTCGAAGACAAGCTCCTCGCCCACCTTGAATTGGCCCCGCGGGCGAACGACATGGTGCCCCGTCGGCATGACGCTGGAAGCCCGGCCGTTGTATCCAACCGGCAAATGCCGATAGTTCGGTAGCAACGGCGCTTGATCCGGGCGGAACATGCGACCAACGTTGCTCGCATGATGGATTCCGGAATAGAAGTCGACGAACGACGAGACCTTCATCGGCATGAGCGGCATCAACTCATCGATCGGCCGAAGGGCCGCCTCGCGAAGCCCCTTATGATCCCGCAACCGAGGATTGGATTCCTCGAGGAATTCGAAGACTGACGAGCGAACCTCGCGCAGGCTGTCGGGACCCCCGAAAACCGCCCAAGGCGCGAGCGGGAACGCTTCGAACTCCGGCAAGAGTCCTTCCTGACTCAGAACATCGATGTTGAGCGCGTAGTCACCGATGGCGACCGCATTGAAGATTTCGGTGGAGCCGTCCTCATGATCGTCGGCCATGACCCCTACCGGCAGGTTCTGAATAGGGAAATGGGATTCGGGATCGACCTCGACCCAAGAACGGGCCGATGCGGGAACGATAAAGCGACTCACGCGGAAACGTTACCGCAACTTTGGGC
>JBKJIP010000088.1:0-2856 GCA_046598515.1 Fimbriimonadaceae bacterium
CGATGACTATAACATCAGCACCACACCCGAAGAGGCTGATGCGGTCGCCCTTTATCTGGACTGGATGTCCGTTGGCGACGCACTTCGCGTTGCAGCAGCTCATCAGTTGATCGAAGCACGCAAGCAAGGTACGCTCGCGCTCTGAATGGCCAGCGGCAGACGAAGCAAGCAGATAAAGCGCGGGGAAGAGCTCAAACGCATCGATCATAACGAGCGAGCCACCATCGATGCCGCCCTGGCGGGGCGCACTCTGGAGATCACCCGAACCACTACCAGTTTCGAACAGTTCAGCGGGCCTCTCCCACCGCCTGAGATATTGGCGAAGTATGACCAAGCGTGCCCTGGATCGGCCCGCGTCATTCTAGAAATGGCGCAAGCTCAAAGCACCCACCGGCAATACATCGAGAAAAAGGTTGTGGACGGGAACGTTGACGCGCAAAAACGCGGGCAGTTCTTCGCTTTCGTGCTGGCGATCCTCTCGCTTGGTGTCGCCGTCACGTTCGGCATTCTGAAAATGGAGAATGCGGCATCGATCGTTGTAGGGACGACCGTGATTGGGCTAGTAAGCCTGTTTATCACCGGCCGCATATGGCAGATGCGCGAAAGAGCGAAAAAGGACAAGAGCCGCACGCCCCCCGGCTCCTAACTTCGTCTTGCTTCCTTAACCTGTGCGACGATCTCGGTCCTGATCGCGATCGGGTCCATTTCTACGCTCAAAATCACTTGGCAGTTTGGGCATGAGTAGGCTAGGCCATGCCGCTGCGGGTTCGCCGCAATGTTGATCGTAACGTGCCCGCCTACCACGGATGAAAGAACGTTCCCGCAACCTGGGCACTTTCCAAGATTCGGAATTTGCATGCCAGCATCCTACCCCAGCAACATTCTCCTAACCGCCCCCTCCCACTCTGAACGGTTCCCCTCGCCCCAAGTCTCGCCGGCGAGCACGACGCGCAGAATCTGCCACTCCCACTTGAGCAGGACCTCGCCAAAGCGCCACTCCCGCACGAAGGCGCCCGCGCTCCGGGTCGCCCGCTCGTATTCGGCCAGCTCCTCGCGCGAAACCTCGATCTTAGACGTCACCGATCGCCACCGGCCCTCCTTCTCGGCCAGGCGCAGGATAAATCCGCCCTCGAAAGTGACTAGCACGATCTTCCGGGCAGGGCCGACAAGCAAATCGAAGCGCACGGTTGTAATTCTCCCTCATAAAATAACGAACTTTTCCAAGGAACCTGGCGCAACAAAAAAGCGCCCCTCTCTTTGGAGAGGGGGCGCTTAATAATGTGTGGATTCCGTTCCTACGCAGTCGGATCGACCAGCGCGTTGTACATCTGAGGCAAGGTCACGATGTCAATCATCCCCCGCTTCCGGTGCAAATACTCGCAAACCCCCTGAAGCGTAGCCGTCGCAATCTCCAGGTTGATCGAAGGCACCGCCACAATCGAGTGAAAGAGGATCGAAAGCGACCGGCCCGACGATATCGCCCGGTCCAGAACGCCCGTCACCTGCGCCGTGGTCGCCCCCTGAATCAGGGAAAGCCGCGAAAGGTAGGGCTCCTCGACGCCACGATCGCCAAATGAGGGCTTTGAAGGCGCGGAAGCATAATCAGAGGACCCGAGCCCCCAGAACGATCGACAGCCCGCCATGACCCGCGCATCGTTATATGCCGCGCTCCATTCCCCATAGGGTGCGATGAAGTCAAGATTCTCGCCGTCCCGGATCCATCCTTGGGCTTCAAGATACGCCTTACACGGCCAAATCTCGGCGTAGCAAGCCGCCTGGTTCGCTGACTGAAGGAACGGACTCGCCCCGTGCGTGGCCGTATGATTGCACATGGCCCAATCATACGTATCGTGCAGGGTCACAAGATTGGGGAGAGTCATCTTCCCGGAGCCACCGACCAGCGTCGAAATGACGCCAACCGTGCCCGGAATCTTGTAGGCCGACATGATCGGCAAGGCTGTATTGTAAACCGTGTCGTAGCCGTCATCGAACACGATCGAGAACTGAGGCCGCGAGTATCCCGAGTAGCTGAGATTCGCGAAGTGTAGCACGGGCGTGACCCCCGCGATACCGTCCCATTTGACCGTGACATCCACGAACGTCGTACCGTTCCAAGTGGCCCCACCGGCCGCCGTCGCGAAGTCCTCGCGCCCAAGCCGAATATGGTTCCAGCCCTGCTTATAGCTGATGATAGCCGTAAGCGTCGCCGTCGCTCCTGCGCTCCTGAGGGACACCGTCCCCGTCCCGCCAACGGAAGGGTTCGAAGCGTTTTCGAGCCCTGAGACATGGACCCAGAACTCAATCCCCTTCTTTCCGACAACGTCGATCGACATCGCCATGATCGTGAACATGTTAGTAGCGGCCGCTCCCGCCGTCACCCTTGTTTGGGTGGATGCCCCGCCGCCGAGCTTGGTGGGCAGGGTAATGGACGCCGTAGCAACGGAGGGCGTGGCCCCGGAAGCCGTCACCCCCGTAGAAGCCGTCAAGGCATTGAGTAGCACCGCCGCCGCTAGTTGAATTGGGCGGCCCACTTAGATCACCGCCTCAATCGTGGCCCACATCGAAACGGTACCGAGTGTGACGTCCGCATAGACGCCAAGCCCAAACGGTACGTTGAGTTCCACTTCTCGGAATCCATTCACGGGCGGCACACTGATGAGCCCCGCGAGCTTGGTCCCCGATCCGGCCGTGTTGTCGTAAAGCTGCACTGTGGCTGTCTCCGTCGCGTGAGTGTTGCCGATGTAGAACTTGACCAGGAGCCCAACGCCCGTGTAAAGCTGCCCGTCCGCGGTGAGGATCGTAGACAGCGTATGGAGCCGAGCAATCTTCTGCTTCCCGTTCGTCACATCCGAGCCC
>JBKJIP010000227.1:0-14211 GCA_046598515.1 Fimbriimonadaceae bacterium
ATCAACAACTTTGGCGCGACCATCGACCTCGGCGCCAGCCAGTTCTCCGGCACCCAGCCATCGCTTGCGATGACGCGGATTGGCACCAAGTATGAGGATTTCATGGCCGTCGATCCGATCACTGCCATGGGTCGACTTGCTTCCTATGTCAAGAGTCAGCCGGAGTTCGCCAATGCGGTTGTGAAGACTAACACCTTGATCTGCACGTTCAAGGACAACAGAATCTTCATCTTCACGGACAACTTTAAGGACGATGTTCTCGGCGGACGCCCACCGGCACCTCAGGGGCTGAGCTTCGACAAAGAGTCATTCGCTCCCGTAACCGCCACGCCCGGCAGCCGCAAGGCCCTCGTCATGCAGTCGAGCATCGAGGATACGCAGGGGCACACGTCAACGATGACAAACATCGGCCAGATGCTCGCGAAGCGCAAATTCGCCGTGACCACATCGAACAACATCAGCGTGAACGGCATTAAGGCTCTTGCCAAGGACCTTGCCGTGTTCTACATCCACTCGCACGGCGCGATGTACTGGTGGAACAACAATACCGAGCTCCGCGACTACAGCATCATGACGGACACCGTGGTCAACGACCAGAACGAGGCCCTCTTCGCGGAGGACATTCGCTACGGACGCCTCGCCTACACGCGCCCCCGATCGGTTCGCGATGAAGATCCGGATTACAAGGGTCGCTACTGCATCACATCCGGCTTCGTCCGCCAATACATCACGATGAAGGGCGGCTTGGTTTACATCAACGCCTGCGACAGCGGATCGATCGGCGCGACGGCCATGCGCGAAGCTTTCGCAGCTAACGGCGCGGGTGCGTACATTGGCTACAACGGCAAGACGACCGCTTATGGCTACGTCCCCGCCGCTTACTTCTTTGATCGCATGCTTGGTGCGAACATCGTCGAGAAGGTCAGCCCGTTCGGACGGGTCTTCACGCTCAAGGAAGTCTGGGACAAGATGGGCAAGAAGCAGCAGTACGGAACCAGCTATCTGATGGACCCGCAGAATCGATCGCCGCTTGTGAAGTGGGAATTCGGCATGAAGGTGCTGACCCCGAACATCAAGTCGCTCGAGTTCTTGATGGATGACTACATGGCCATCAATACGGACATCCCCGTGACCGAGCCCAACATCAAAGTTTTCATCGCCGGTGCGTTGTATCCGCACACAGTTTACAACGGCAAGCTCATGGTCAAGCTCAATCCCACGACGCAGGGTGATGTCGTGTTGGACGTGAACGGACACATCAGCAACGAGCGACCGATCACGTCATGGCGGGCGCCAGTCAAGTACGAGATGTGGATCGGGGCGTCTCCCGCGAAGTTGACCGTCAACTACAATCTGCATCTTCGGGCCGATGCGTATGAACTTCGAAATGAAGTCGATGGCGAAGTTTCCAACGGAGGCAAGCCCTTCTATTCGGCAACGACCTCGACTGCCAGCTTCCAGTACAGCGGCACGGCGGGCGAAGCTACGTTCAGCGGCTCCGGGCCCCTGAAGCACGGTTTCCCCGCGACCCCCGCGAATCCCTTCGCTTGTACGGGCCTGGTTTTCGCCAAGGACATGTACATGCGGATCAACCCGACGTTCTTCACCTGCATGGCGACGATCACGAGTCCGGGGGGCGTTACCCACCAGGCATTCCCGCCGGTGGCGGGCTTCTGGGAATTCTGGGATCAGCCCTACAAGCCAGGTTGGGAAATCATCTCGCAAGGGTGGATCATGCGCCTCGACACGGATCTCGCGATCCAGGCGAAGTCGTACGAGGGCCGCGCGAGCAACGTTCTCCTATACCGAATCAGTTGGCCGCGGGTTGCCGCTTCGCCAGCCTACGACAAGGATACGGAGCGCTAAGCAAACAAGCTCTTCTGTGCCATGCCCGGGTTTTTTGAACCCGGGCCTTCCTTTTTGGGAGGCCGTTCGAATTCCCGAAACACTTAAAAGTTTCTTATGCACGTAATCCTGCCAGCCGGTAACTGCACGGGCTTCTGGGCAACCCGGTAATCGCCACAGGAACCCTGTATCAAACACTTGCCAACCATCCACCTTGGAAGGGAGTGAGCGTGCACTATTTGAGAGTTTTTGGGGTGGGTTTGGCTTTGGTGGGAGTAGTGTCGCTTCACGCTGAGGCGACCCTCCTGCCGGAACTCGCCAAGCATAGAGATTTTGCCAATCGGGCCGCCATTGCGGGCAATGCTCAAGCCCTCCAAGCGGCGGTCGAGGTCCTCGCCGTCAAGCAAATCACCTACCGTTTGCCGGCCGACGTTTCCACATCCGGCAAGCAAGCCTTCCAAGAAGCCATTCAGCAATGGGAGCATTATCTGGGACGCGACATCACCTTCGTCGAGGCGTTCAACTTCCAGAAAGCGGATGTTGTCGTCACGTTTGAAAAAGCTCTCGGTGAGAATGGCAAGCACTACGGCGGGTTCACCCGCTGGAAACGTGCCATCAATCGCGATTCAGCGGGGCGCTATGTTGCCAGCGTCGACGCCACGATGCAAATCCGTAGCGTGCAACCCAACGGGAAGCCCATGACCATCGAGCAGATGCGCCATGCGGTCATGCACGAAATCGGGCATGTGCTCGGGTTGGATGACAGCGCCCAGATTGGAGACGTTATGGGGCCGCTCGACTTGAACCGTCCGGTTTACGCGCCCAAGGCAGATGAGGTCTCCCAACTGAAGCAGATGCGAGCCGAGGTTCGGGCCCTCCGGGCTCAGTGAACCTGGGGAAGGTAGAATTAGCCCTGTGAAGCTGAAGGAGGCCCTTCAAAGGCCATTCCTGATCGGCGACGGCGCAAACGGCACCGCTCTGGCTGCCAAGGGATTCACCCGCCAACCGTACGATCTCGCCAATTTGCTTGCGCCCGAACTGGTGCGCGAGGTTCATGTCGCGTACGTAAATGCGGGTGCGGATTTCATTGAAACCAACACGTTTTCCGCGTCTCGATTTCGAATCTCGGAAGCGCGCGTCGATATCGCGGAGCTCAATTTTGCGGGTGCCTCTCTCGCCAAGCAAGCAGCGGGCGACAGAGTCTTCGTGCTTGGAGCGATTGGCCCGATCGGCAAACCCATGGCCCCGATAGGCCATGTGACGGCGGATGAAGTGAAGTCCTCGATCCGCGAGCAAGCTGAAGCCTTGATCGAGGGCGGAGTCGACGGATTCATTCTCGAGACTTTCATCGATATGCTCGAACTGCGTGTTTCGATCGAAGCTCTGCAGTCCGTCACCGACCTCCCGATCATCGCCGGCAAGGCGTACATCGAAGACGGCGAAATGCTCTCCGACGGATTGCCCGCTCGATGCGCCCAAGAGCTCGAAGCCATGGGCGTCGCCGCCCTTGGCGCGAACTGTATCGTCGGTCCACAGCGAATGCTGGATCTGGTTCGAATGATGGTCGAGGCAACGGACCTGCCCATTCTCGCCATGCCCACGCCCGGTTTGCCCCAGTTGGTCAAGGGTCAGATCACGTACGACACCTCGCCCGAGTATTTTGCCAAGGCGGCGGCGCGGCTGGTCGAAGAAGGTGCTCGTCTGATCGGCGGCTGTTGCGGCACCACGCCGGAGCATATCTCGGCGCTTTCGACTGGGTTACGCAAGGGACCGATTAAGGTCCGCGAGCGGACGCCATCTCAGATGGCGAAGAAGGAAGTCAAGCCGCTTAGGGAAAGCGAGAAGAGCGAACTCAGCCGCAAGATAGGCCGAAAATTTGTGACCGCGGTCGAGATGGACCTACCGCGAGGCTTGAATTTGGACAAACTGATCGAAGGGGCGAAGTGCCTGAAGATCGCCGGCGTCGACGTCATCAATATCTCTGATGGCGCGCGCGCTCGGCTCCGGATGAACCCGATGTCCGTCTGCGCCACGCTCATGCAGCGGGTTGGCGTCGACACGACGATGCACTTCTCGTGTCGCGATCGAAATCTGCTTGCCGTGCAGGCCGACCTGCTGGGTGTTCACGCCTTGGGTATCCGAAACATTCTCGCGGTTACCGGAGATCCCGCCAATATCGGGGACTATCCGAGCGCCACGAGCGTTTTCGATATCGATGCGATTGGTCTCGTCCGAATTCTCAGCCGCTTTAATGAAGGGATCGACCTTGCGGGCTACACCGTGGGAACGAAATGTGGGTACACGATTTGTTGTGCCTATAACCCGACTCCTCTCGATCCTACCGGTGAGTTCGAGCGTCTTCAACGCAAAGCCGACGCGGGGGCGAACGTGATCTACACGCAGCCTATCTTCGACCGAGAAGGCGCGGACCTGGCGATGGAAGCCGCCGCTTCGGTCAAGCTCCCTACGCTCGTCGGCGTTATGCCTCTGCGGAGCCAACGCCACTGCGAATTCATGCACAACGAGGTTCCGGGAATTACGATTCCCGAAGCCTTGCGAAACAAGTTCGCAAATGCTCCCGATGACGACACGGCCGCGAAGATCGGCTATCAAGAAGCCCTCGACCTCGCGCTTTACGTGAAGACGATCGCACAGGGACTCTATCTGATGCCGCCCGCGAACAACTATGGAATCGCCGAATCGATGATCGAGGCGGTTTCGTAGGTTGGCGCGCGAGAAAGATCCTGCCGTTAACCGCCGCCAAGTCCTCCGCGGATTGGGATTAGGCGTTGCCGCCGGCACCCTCAGCCCGCTTTATGCGCGGCACCAGGCCTATGATCTGAGGGTGGTCGAGAAGACCCTGGAACTGCCCAAGTGGAATGCGAACGGCTTCCGCGTTGCCTTCCTGAGCGACTTTCATGTGACGGGCGATTCGCAGACTGATCGCGCCATGGAAAGCGTGCGATTGGCCCTGACGGCCAAGCCCGACATCCTGCTCGTGGGCGGCGACTTTCTAGAGCACAACTTGGAGTCCGAGCACGAGAATGTTCGTCGCTTCTTGAAAGCTTTCGACGGTGCGCCCTGTCCTTGCGTGACGGTTTTGGGTAACCACGACTATTGGTCGACGTCGGTCGACGTCCTCACCGGCGAGATCCGCCGCAGTAATCTCAAACTTCTTCGCAATGAGCTTTTCGAGCTCGATGGCGTGACGATCGCGGGGATCGACGATTACATCGACAGGAAGTCGCGCTTCGACTTCTACCCGCCCGGGCGGGTTTCGAAGAGTCTGATCGCCATGCTTCATGAGCCCGACGTTGTGAAGAGGCAACCGGATCACGTGTCCTTGCAGGTTTCGGGACACAGTCATGGAGGCCAAGTCTGCCTCCCCTTCGGCAAGCACATCCACACTCCGAGCTTCGCGAAGAAGTACATCGCGGGCTTCTATCCGGCGGCGAAGGTGCCGCTGTATGTGACCAAGGGCGTGGGGACGACGGGCGTCGATTACCGGCTCTTCTGCGACCCCGAGGTTTCAATTTTGACCTTGCGACAGGCGTAGGAAGGTCCTCCTAACCGCCTTTTCGGGCGACCCGGCATTGAAAGTCCAGGCTGGAAGCCCATGCTACGTATCGCGGAGCGGTCTTCACCCGGCCTGAAGGGTCGTGCTATTACAGCCCGGGTTGGAGACGAGTCGCGCTAGCGCCGCGTCGGAGGCCTGGGTAGTAGGTAGTCCAATTTCGGGCGGCAGGACCGGATGTGACAGACAGAACTGCAGGCTGGAAGCTTGGGGGAGCATGGGGCTGGAAGCCCATGCTACGGATCGCGGAGCGATCTTCTCCCGGCCTGAAGGGCCGTGCTATTACAGCCCAGGTTGGAGACGCGTCGCGCTAGCGCCGCGTCGGAGGCCTGGGTAGGTTGCCCACCAACAAAGCCAGAAGGGCACGCCGCAGGCGACGAGCGCGTTAGCGCGAAGGAGTTGCGGCGTGGCCTTCGGGCGGCGGTAGCCGACAAGCCCTCACCATTGCCACCGCCCCTGCCCCTACGGCCAAGAGACACCCCCATTGAACGATACTCAAACCGAAAACCGGGGAGGCCACCGGTTCACGCAGGAACTCAATCGCAAAGCGGGAGGCTCCGTAGAGGACGAGGTACGCACTCCAAAGATCCACCCGCCCCTTCAAAACCCGCAGCACGAAGTAGATCGCAAGAGCCACGAGAGACGAATAAAGCTGGGCCGGATGCCGGCCGTCGATGGCCCAAGGTAGGTCACACTTGACTCCAAAACAGCACCCGTTAAAGAAACACCCGATGCGTCCGACGGCCTCTCCCAAAGCGAGAGCCGGCGCCCAGAACTCTCCGGTGGCGCGCGTAAGCCCCATCCGCCGCTTTCCGATGACGACTCCGATCCATCCCCCGACGATGCCTGCAACCAGAGAGCGACCACCCGACATCAAATCGAAGAAATTCGCGCTCATCTTGCCTTCGGCGATCCACTCCGCCAGGCGTGCCGAAACCGCGGCGAAGGGTAACGCCCACAACCCTAAAAGTCGATACCCACCTGTCAGACCCGCCTTGTCCATCCCCCGGCGATAAGTGACATAACCCACCACGAGACCCAGGATTGTGAACGCGGTGCCGTATGGGTTCATGCAAGAACCCGGAGTTTGGACTCGCGCGGAGCGGGGAAGTCGGTCGCGTCGTCAAACATCCACCGCCAGCAAAATGAGTAGCGCCGGGGATCCTCCTCAAAGGTGCCGACATGAACGCAACACTGCTTGAGGCGAGCCTCGTGGAAGGTGTGGACGTCCATAAACTGCTTCACCGTAATCCGGAACGTCCGCTCCGCAAGTTTCTCGAGGGCGGAGTCCTGAATGCTCGTTCGCTTCCAAATCGCGCCCACCAGCTCCGGCAATCCCGGAATACAGCCGCACATGGCGAAGAGGTCCTTGGCCAGAGTTAGCGACGAGGGCGCCTGCTGCTCACTGAAGATGCGTTGTAGCACGCCATCCTTGACGACCTCCTTCACCACCTCGCCCACGTTGTCGAATGCGATGGTATTGCCGACTAAATGAATCCACCGCTTGAGCTCGTCCCGTCCGACGAGTTCGACGATAGATTTCCAAACTTCTTCCTTCCCGGTCCGGATCATGTAAGTGATATCGCAGCAATCCTTGTGCGAGCAGGGAAGGGGGATGAAATCTTGAACCTTCAGCAGCTCGGGCGCCTGCTCGGCGAGGCGTCGGATGACGCCCGTCGGAGTGACCCGATCCATTGGGTCGATTCCCGATCCCCGACCCGATCCGAAGACGGGCTGGAACGCGATTCCCGAGCAGCGCGGGGTGTTCAGGCCGAGACGGAGGATGTCGCCAAGCTCGCCTTCATTGACCCCTTTCTTGACCGTCACCACCATCGTGAAGAAGATGCCGGCTTCTTGGAGCCTCTGCATGACCGCTTGCTTTTCAAGCGTCAAATCTTCACCCCGAAGCGTTTCATGAGTCGACGCTTCGACGCCATCAAACTGCAAATAAACCTCGAGGCGCTTGTTGAACCGCTTAAGTTCGTTCAGGAAACGGTTGTCGCGGGCGATCCGGCGGCCGTTCGTGTTGAGCATTATCCGGGTGACGGGCAATGCCGCGAGCATCTCGATGATCTGGATCAAATCCTTCCGCAAAGTCGGCTCGCCTCCGCTCAGCATGACGACGCCAAGCTTGCCGTTCTCCTTGGCGATCATGTCCTTGACGGTGTGTTCGAGCTCCGCGAGAGTGGGTCGAATCGGCTCCCGCAGGGCTTCGCCGGGATCGAGAGCGGCGGCGTAACAGGTTGGGCAGCGAAAGTTGCAGTGTTCGGTCAGGTTCACGAGCAGAATGCAGGAATGTTGCCCATGGGAAGGTGGCAGCCCGTTCCGATATCCGACGCCATGGTGGTCGGGAATGATCTGGGAGGTTGGGGTCGACCAGCCGCTCCGACTGCGCCAGATGACCGCGTCTTCTTCGTAGAGCGACTCCGATTCACCGTGAGTGGGACAAAATCGGCGCATCCAGATCTTGTCGTCGTGAGAGACGAGCATGGCGTCGATGAGGTTGTCAGGATTCCTATCGCCGGCGTCATGGCAGGGAGGACACGCCGTCCGAGTGTATTCCTCGATGAGATAAGGTCGCGCGGCGAGTCCGGCCATGCGACGTAGTTTAACGCCGGCGCATGCCGCCTGCCCGTCAAGGCGGAGGAATTCGAGCTAGAGAGTGCGCTCCTCCGCAATGCTTTCTTCGGGCAAGGGTTAGTTTGAGAGCCAAATGTGGGCCGCGGATGCACGTGCCGCGGCGACAGGCTTGGAGTTTCGATAAGGCGGGACCAACAGTTGTACAAGTGATTCTGTGTGTCCAAAGCTGTCGCCGCGGCACGAGCATCCGCGGCCCACATTGGATTTGGAAGGTTAGGTAAACCCAGAACAATGTCCCAACCGTACAACATCAATCTAGACGTCGCCTTCAAACCCCTCGAAGCTATCGATATCGGCGCCTTTGGCGCGGCGCACCAGCCTTGGTGGAATCAGACGCTCGTTGGCGTGAACGATTGCGTGGTGCGGCTAGGCGTCCTCGAGGGAGACTTTCACTGGCACAAGCATGAGGAAGAAGACGAGTTCTTCTTTGTGCTCGAAGGAAATCTGCAGATCGAGTTCGAAACCCACACCGTCGACCTTCATCCCGGCCAAGCCGTGCTCGTGCCACGCGGTGTGATGCACTTCCCGCATGCAATCGGTCGCGTTGTAGTCTTGATGTTCGAAGGCAGCGGAGTGGTGCCGACTGGCGACTAGCCCTTGCGGGAAGGGGTTTGAATCTGCCATAATCTCTTCTCAGAACCATGAAAGCCGAAGGCCATCCGAATGTCTATCCCGTGATCTATGTTGACGGGACCCATGAGTGGACGGGAGTGTCCACGATCAAGACCGGTGAAACACGGAACGTCGATGGCATCGATCACTACGTGGTCAACCTCGAAATCAGCGCCTTCACGCATCCGTTCTATACGGGCACAAAGCGACTGGTCGATACCGCCGGCCGCGTTGAGAAGTTCATGCGCCGCTATGGCGCGCAGATGAACAAAGGCAAGTAAGCCTTCGTTCAAAACGACTTGAAAGGGCCGCTTTAAGCGGCCTTTTTTCTTGCTTCCGCAACCCTTGTATGAAACGGCGAACCCTGGAAGCTACGGCGTACGCGCCGACAACGTAGAATTAGCCCCAATGAGTCCCTCTTACCGCCAGATCGCCGATCTCTTCGGCCTCACTGTCCCTGAAGCTGATGGGGAAGCCCCCGTCGGGCCCAAACTGAAAGGGGATACGGCGGAGGAATCCAGCGCTCTCGGGGGGCAAAACCTTAGCGAAGGAGAATACGAGAAGGCTATAGAGCACTTCCGCCGCGCCATCGAGCAGGGCGGCGGCGAGCCGATGCGTTTCTTGGACCTCGGAGGCGCGTACGAAGCCGCGGACATGGCCCCGCAGGCGCTGCGCCAGTTCCACAAGGCTCTGCGCATCCGAAACGACTCTCCCGAGCCCCACCTCGGCATCGCCGAGCTCTACAAGAGGGAAGGCCGATGGCGGGATTCGATCGCGGAGATCGAGGGGGCGTTGGAGCGGGAGCCGGACAATCCCTATTACCAAGCCAAACTGGCCGAGCTCTTTCGCGAAAGCGGCTATCGGAAGCGGGCGCTCCAGGCTATTCAGCGCGCGGTCGTCGCCAACCCCGCCGACTCCTTTTATCACTACACGATGGGCGACATCCTGATCGAGCTGGGGCACTACGAGCAGGCCCTCGAGGCTTTCCGAGCGGCGGTCGAGCTCTCGCCGGGTGATGATTTTCTCTATGTGCGGACGGCCGTCGCTTTTTGGCTCGGGGGCAAGCCAATCGAAGCGGTCAAGGCCATACGATTGGCGAGCGATCTGGACCCTGAGAACCACCTGTACTACGGTTTACTTTGGTCTCTCCTGAAAGCAAACAATCAGCCGGTGGAAGCGAACCAGGAGTTCAAGCAGGCTTCGAAAATGGATCCTTACGACAAGGACAAGCTGGCCCGGCTCCTGAAAGAGATGCGCGTCGCTGCAAATCCCTAAGTCAATCGCCGTAAAATGACCTCGAACCCGAATGGGGAGTAAAGGAGGTTTCTTATGCTGAAGGAATTCAGAGAGTTTGCGATGAAGGGCAACGTGCTCGACCTCGCGATCGGTGTGGTCATCGGAGCGGCGTTTGGGAAGATCATCGACTCGGTCGTGAAGGATTTGATCAGCCCGATCGTAGGTGCCGCGACGGGGGGAATTGATTTCTCGAAGCAATCCTTCAAGATAAACGGCGTCGAATTGCTTTACGGCAACTTCATAACCGCCGTCATCAACTTCGTCATCGTCGCCTTCGTGCTGTTCATGATCGTCAAGGTCGTCAATCGGCTGAAGAGAAAGGAAGAGCCAGCCATTGAGACGCCTGCCGAGATTCCGCCTGACGTAGCGCTTCTTGCCGAGATTCGGGACTTGCTTAAGACGCAATCTGTTTGATCTCTTCGGTTCGCCGAGAATCCCCCTCCCCAACGGTTCCCCCGCGCACAGACATCGCAGGGGAACCAGGACATAACTTCATTTTGGTCACTTCGAAGAAAGCTCGCTCCGGAGGTGCCGATGGGCGGTTATGTCCTGGTTCTCCTTCAAAGATGTTTGTGCTTTGAGGGGGAACCGTTGGGGAGGGGGAGACTTGGAGTTGGGGAGAGTTACCAGCTTTACACATCAAAAATCGGAATCCCAAGTGCCCTTCTGGTAACCTAAAATGAACTCCGGCGGGATTCCGCCAAGACGACGAAGCCCATCGAACCGTCTTAGTTTACGACCCGTAATGCTAGCCGCCCTAATTTCAATTGTCGCCGCCCAGTCCCAGATATCGGGGGTTTACAAGCCCGCGACTGGGGACACCGTGGCCTGGCAGGTCAATGAGCATCACTCACTGATCTGGCAGAACGAGCCATACATCCCCATCGGACTGCACGTCGAGGGCTCGCGGGATTCGCTCGAGGCGGCGGTAGCCGCGGGGGCGAAGGATCTCATCGTCGACCTTCCCGTGAGCGGGGCCGGATGGGCGGAAGCCGTCCAGTTTCTGGAATCCAAGAAGATCCGATATTTGATCTCGATCAACTCCGCCGCCAAACCGGCCAAGGGAGTCGTGATCCAGCCGGAGACCTATCGCCTGGCCGGAATCACCACCGACGGCGACATCAGCTTTCCGGTTTCCGGAGCGCCTTCTGCCTATGCCGTCGCGGTAACGCAGAGAAATGGCAGCGTCATGAAGCAGGGACGGTTCAAGACGGTCGACGGGAAGATCAAGGTTCCCCTCGAAGCCGGTGGACTCGAGCACGTGCTGCTCGTCTATCCGGAGACAACGAGCATGGCCCAGCCCGACTACTGGGATGATTTTGACAACCAGCGCGACGACCTTCTCGCCGCGCTCCGGGCGACCAAATTCGGACCCGGCCTCCGCGGAATCCTTGACCCCGTCGGCCAAGCCGTCTCCCTCTTTGGACGCCCGAAATCCTTCGTGCCGACTTCCAACGCGTTCCGAATGGAACTCAAGGCGTACATGATCGAGAAGTATCGCAACTTCGAGACGGCCACTCGAGCGTGGGCGATCGGAACCAACGATTTCTCTTCACTGGATGATCTCAGTTCGCTCGTTCCTCTGTATTCGGAAAACCGCGGTCTGGACATGATGTGGAATCCGGATAAGGATTACGCTTACAAATTCACGCCGAGATCGAGCACTGTTTGGGCCGATATCGACGAAGTGATTCGTCAGGCCGCCGTTAAACGATACGACCGGCTCGTCACCGCCATCCGGCAAGTCGTAGACGTTCCGGTCATCCAGAGATGGACCGGGTCGCGCGGCCCCTACGAGTCCGCGAATCCCAGCCTGAGCGGAATCGGCATCTCCGTAACCGGCGCCAGTTCCTCGCAAATCGCTGAATCCGCGGCTCCCGCCGCGAGCTCCGTTTTCCGATGGAATCGCCGCGGCTGGCTCATCGCCAGCGCGATCGAGTCTCCGTCTATCGCCGATGCCGCCGCCGAGCTTGGGGCCATGGGCGTACGCGGTTTCTTCGCACGGCCGACGCCGGACATCCTTAAGGAGATCGGGGCGCAGACGCCGGACAACACCCTCGCTCAGTGGTCACCCACCCCGCTTTTCTATCCCGAGGCGGCCTCCAATCCCGCCGCCCCGATGCGGCTTCCGAGCGGCTACTACTGGCTGCCCAGCCCTATCGCCGGAAACCGTCTTGAGTTGGGTCCGCTCTTCAACGGCTACCGATACGAAATCGACGGTAAGACAACGACGGTCCTTTGGACCGGTGGCGGCCGTGGACGCGTCCGGCTGCGTGCCGCTGACCCCAAGGCCTTGGTTTTCCAGCCTCTGGATGGCAGCAACCCCGAGCCAAAGCTGCAGAAGTTCGGCGTGGAAGTCACGATGAGCGAGATTCCGATGCTCATCACCGGTTCCGCGGATACGCCGATCCCTGAGCCCGCCTACACGCAGACCACGCTTCGGTTCGACAAACTCCTCAAAGCCGGCACCGCCAAGCAGGTCGAGTTCGTGGAGGAGAAGTTCAACTTCAAGAATGCGAACACGGGATTTGAGCGCAGCCCGACTTCGAACTTCATCACCATGCGCCGCCAGTATTGGATCGCGACCTCCAAAATGGCGCCTTACACATGGGTGGAAGCCGAGGCATCGCGGACCCACAACTTCAGTGAAACGCTCTTGGTGCCGGGTGCGAACGGTGGCTCTGCGCTAAGTCTGCGAAGCTTCGGGCCTCTCGATCCGCGCGGCAATTTCGCGGACTATCAGGTTCCCGTTCGAACCGATCAGGACGTCGAAGTCTGGATGGCCGCGATCATTCCGCCCGAGCTCCGAAAAGAGATCAAGGTAAAAATCGGCGGCGTCGATTTGGTGATCGAAGGCGAGCCCATTCAGCGCTACGCCTCCGGTTTTGCCTGGTATCGATTCGGACTTACGAAACTTTCTGGCGCGACTGCCCGCCTTCAAGTCGTAGTAAACAATAGCGGTCCGGCCGAGATATTGATCGATACGATCTTTCTCGCCCCGGTCGGCATGACTCCGAACGGGCCCCTGCCTCCGGAGATTATTGACGAAAGTCGATGAAGAGAGAGTTTACGAGCTTATCCGGCCTGTGGACCGGACAATCGATCCAAGACGGCATCCGAATCACCGAGAACATCACGCTGACGTTTTCGGGCGACAGCTTTAGGGGCTCCGGCACCGATTGCGACGGCGTGTTCGACCTGGAAGGCGAATATGATCCCGACGACGATGCGGTCAGCATCGTGCGCCGCTATACTGTAGCGCCCAAGAGTCCGAGTCAAGTCGGGCATCCGTTCATCTACATCGGGCGATGGGATGGCTACCAGGTCTCCGGCCGCTGGATGGACAGCCTCTACCTCAACTTCGGCGGCCCGTTCGAGATGTGGCCACAGGAAGAAGAGATGGCGATGTCGGAGATGATGCAGGAAGTCGAAGAACCGATGGCGGTTTGAGTTTCTGGTCGTAAATCGTAAATCGTAGAGGCTCTTGCAAAAGTCGTCTTGATGCGCGGTAAATCGTAAATTGTAAATCGTAAATCGACGAACGGGGAACCTTAAAACGAGGATCCTCGAAAGATCGAGGGCGCTTTGCACCACTTGGAACCGACATTTGCAATTGGCTCCGTAAATTGTAAATCGTAAATCGACTGACGGGGAACCTGAAAATGAGGATCCTCGAAAGATCGATGGCGTTTTACACCACGTGGGACCGACTTTTGCAAGAGCCTCGATTTACAATTTACGATTTACGGCGGATGCAGACGACTTTTGCAATTGGCTCTACGATTTACGATTTACCCCTCACCATTCACCATTCACAAGAAGCTAAACTTCCCCATGTGCTCACCCACCTCTCCTGCTGGCTTTGCGGCAAGACTTACGACTGGAACCAACTGATCTACACCTGCGAGTGCGGGAAGCCCTTGAAGGCGGAATACTCGCTTGAACCCTGGGATCGGGCCACGCTGCGTGACCGGCCGGAGACGATGTGGCGGTACCACAACATGCTCCCGCCCGTCGAGCCGATCAGCCTGGGCGAGGGGATGACGCCTTTGCATTGGGCACCGCGACTTGGCGAGCGCTGGTTCATCAAGGACGAGGGCATGAACCCGACGGCGAGCTTCAAGGCTCGCGGCATGAGCGCGGCGATCTCGATGGCGCAGCATTTCGGGGTCGGTAAAGTGGCCGTTCCCAGTGCCGGAAATGCAGCGGGTGCAATGGCCGCCTATGCGGCCAAGGTCGGCATG
>JBKJIP010000339.1:0-5428 GCA_046598515.1 Fimbriimonadaceae bacterium
CCAAGTTCGATTTCTGCCGGGGCGACGAGCCTTACAAACGCCGCTGGCAGCCCGATCATGTTTGGATCAACCGAAGGCTTATCATGGGCGGCAACCCTCTCGGCCGGGCTTATCTGAACAACGCTTGGAGAGTCGAGGAGAGAATTCGAGCCCGATTGGAAGGCGGTCAGCTGTTCGGCAAAAACAAGGACTAGCCAGTTTTAGAGTGCGCGTGTTCCGCCGCTTTCGGCCATCAAGATCAGAACAACCCGGTCCAAGATTGGCGACCTGGCCAGGATTCGTCTCCAACAGAGGCTGAAAGCGGCGGTATGCGCCGCACTCTAAAGGTGGGGTCACTATTCTCCGTATGGCACCCAGATGTTCTTCACTTGAGTCGCCCGTCGCAAGACAACCTTCGGATCGATTGAACTCCAGTCGATCGACTTACCGAGGGTGGACCAAGTCTGTTTCAAGTTTCCTACCGATCGAACCTCAACATCCTTGCCCGCCTCGGCATCGCCAAAATGCCAGAGAGCATCGACATCGTCATGATCGGCGAGCGTCGGCACCAACTCCGCATGAAGTCCGGTCACGATGTTGATCACACCGGCCGGAATGTCGGACATCTCCAAGATTCGATACAAGTCGACGGCGGAAAGCGGGTCGGCTTCTGATGGTACGACAACCAAGGTGTTCCCCATCGCAACTGCCGCGCAAACCGCGGGCAAGAGATCGGCCGACGAGCCGCAAACGATTCCCACAACCCCGATCGGTTCATTGCGGGTGTAGGTAAATCCGCGGATGGGCACCTCGTGGACCGTGCCCTCAAACTTATCCGCCCAAGCCGCATAGGGGAAGATGGCCGAAGTTTCGGAAGGAAGATTCTCGGCGAGATAGTAGAGAATCTGGGCCCTCGTAAACGCGGCGGTAAAGGCCCACCCCTTTGCAGCATTTCGAGCCGCCTCGACCGCATTTCGTATGTCCTTCCGGTTGCCGCGAGCGATTTGCTCCTCGCCGACTTGAAGGGCGTAGTTACCATCTGGCCGCACCTGCTTGCCGCCGATGTAGAGCTTATGGGTTCGATCCAACGTGCCATCGGCTTCCAGCCGATGCGTCCCCCGGGCTTCCAGCCCGGCCAAAATCGGGATCGAAGGCTTCAAATACTCCGCCAGCCCTTCTGGCCCGCCTTCGCGCCCATAACCGCTTTCGCGGTAGCCACCAAATCCCGAGGAAGCATCGAAATGGTTCGTGCAGTTAACCCATACCGTGCCCGCCTTCACCTTCGCCGCGATATCGTGGGCCAAGTTCAAGCTCTCCGTCCACACGCACGCCGCAAGCCCGTAGACCGTATTGTTCGCCAGTTCGACGGCTTCGGCCGGAGTTCGGAAAGTCATGGCCACCAAGACGGGACCGAAGATTTCGATCTGGGCCACCGTTGAAGCCGGACCCACGTTCGTGAGGAGCGTCGGCGGGTAGAACCAGCCCTCTTTTGGACATGCCCATGAAGGCTGGAACAGTTCGGCTCCTTCATCGACGCCCTGTTGGACTAACTCCGTGATGCGCTCCAACTGGACTGGAGCCACGATCGCGCCGATGTCGATGGCCTTATCGAGGGGATCGCCGACCCGCAGCTTCTCCATTCGGGCGCGAACCTTGCGGAGCATGGCCTCCGCGACCGACTCCTGAACGAGAAGGCGCGAACCGGCGCAACAGACCTGGCCTTGATTGAACCAAATCGCATCCACCAGGCCCTCGACTGCCCCGTCTAGATCGGCGTCTTCGAAGACGATAAATGGGGACTTGCCACCAAGCTCCAAGCTCAGCTTCTTGCCCGTGCCCGCCGTTGCCTTCCGAATGATTCGACCCACCTCGGTCGAACCGGTGAAGGCGATCTTGTCTACATCGGGATGATTCACCAGGGCCGCGCCCGAGCGGCCATCGCCGGTGATGATGTTGACCACGCCCTTCGGCAGTCCCGCCAGTTCGCAGATCTCGGCGAAGAGGATGCCGGTCAACGGTGTGAATTCAGCGGGCTTCAAAACCACGGTGTTGCCGCAAGCTAGCGCCGGGGCGATCTTCCACGACAGCATCAGAAGCGGGAAATTCCAGGGGATGATCTGACCGCAAACGCCCACTGCGTGGTGGCCGGGAAACTCTCGTTCGACCAAGGCCGCCCAGCCGGCGTGATAGTAAAAATGGCGCGCCGCGAGGGGGATGTCCAGATCGCGGGTCTCGCGAATCGGCTTGCCGTTGTCGAGGCTCTCGAGGACGGCAAAGAGCCGCGAGTGCTTCTGAAGCTGGCGAGCCAGGGCGTATAAATGTCGTCCTCGCTCTTCCCCACTGAGCGCTTGCCAGCCGGCCAGCGCCGCACGAGCGGCGGCGACCGCACGGTCAACATCGGTATCGGATGCCTGCGAGACCTGGCAAAGAATCTTCCCGTTCCCCGGGTTGAAGACATCGAACGACTCATCCGACTTCACCCATTCACCGCCGATGAACTGGCCGAACGATCGCTCGTGGCGATCCAGCCATTCATTTACGTATTGCGGGCTTTCCGGCGCAGGGCCGTATTCCATCGACTCGAGGATGTCGGTGAGACTCACGCTTTATTGTAGCGGTTGACTCAATCATTCAAGCATTGGAGCCGCCATTGTTGACGCGCGGCCCTGAACACGGATAGAATCGCGTTCCGTGAATCCGCTGCCCCCACCAATCGTGATCGAACAGGATGCGCCTCCGATCGACTTTGATGCCTTGCCCGAGGCGATTATCCCGACTTGGGTCAAAGTGTCGGCCGCGGTCACGGGTGCCCTTGTGATCCTATCTTTCGTTAGGCTGCCAATCAGTGTAAGGGCTGAACTTGCAAACACACGCGGCGACCGCGCACTAGCGGCCGGGCGGGCAGATGAGGCCGCGAATCAATTCAGGATTGTTCTCGCCACCTATCCAAAGTCGAAGCAGGCCATCTTGAGCGCCGCCGAGGCATACCTCAACGCAAACCGCAACCGAGAGGCAGAGGAAACGCTTGGTGCGCTGGAGGGCCGGGAACTCACTGACGAAGAGTACCGCCGTGCTGACACCGTGGATGCGGCCTTGGAAAGGCGCTATAAGGAGTTGGTCGACAAGCAGGGACAGGCGAAGCCGTGATCATTCCCGGATTCTTGATCGCATGGGCTACCTTTCCTGGTGTCATCGTCCATGAACTCGCTCATCAGCTCTTCTGCCGGCTTTATGGCATCAAGGTCATTGAAGTATGCTACTTCCGGTTCGGCAACCCGGCCGGTTACGTTCTTCACGGCCCGGCTCGCAAACCTTGGCATGACGTGATGGTCGCGATAGGGCCGTTTTTCCTCAATACGGTATCCGGTTGCCTAATAGGCTTCTCAGGCGCCCTAAGGTTCAAATGGGGCTCGGGATTCGATATCTTGGATTTTCTTTTGGCGTGGCTCGGCCTGTCCTTGGCGATGCACTCTTTTCCGAGCACCGGAGATGCGAGCGCAATCTGGCAAGTGGTTCAGTCGAAAGAAACTCCGCTCCACACGAAGATCTGGGCCGTTCCTGTAGTTGGCCTGATTTATCTTGGGGCCATTGGGTCTATGGTGTGGTTGGATGCATTGTGGGGAATCGCCATCATCTACTGGCTGCCGGTCAGCATTATTCGGCTGTTCGCTTGATCTGATCCGAGAACTCCAAAGGTAAGCCCGCTGCTCTTGCGAAAAAGCAGCAGGAAGGCGATGGCGGCCGGAATGAAGGCAAGCATCGACCAGGATGTATCCCGTTCTCAAATGCTTATCCACCAGCCACGAGCCGGGCAGGGGAAGCAAGCTCATCGCAAGCCGCATTTCCGCGAGCATCAGCCGGAGCCATCTCATCCTGACCCGAGCTTACTTGTGATGGATTTCTTCGGGCTTGCCGATGAACTTGCCCTCGACCCATCAAAAAAGACTCGCGTCGCCGTGTAGGATCGGCTTCGGGGTGGTTTTTCGGTGGACATAAACCAGAAGTTGTAGCCGAGCGTGAGATCGCCCTGCTGGTTCAACCGGAGAAACTCCGTGGTCGACTTGACCTTGTGAGCTCCGAACTTTGCGATCTGGGGGCCGATCAGCTTCTTCGCCTGCGCGAGGGCTTGAGCCTCGGTCAAGACGAGCTTGTTCGTCACCGTTCGCACCTTGGCCGCAGAGTACGACTCGAACTCGCCCGACCGGGTGTCGATGGAGTATCGAACAGGTGCCTGCAGCCAGTATCCGGCGACCTTGCGATCGAAAGTTAGAGACGAGTTGCCATAGGCGTCTCGGTAGGTGAAGTTGGTCTCGACATGGCCCTTCGGAACCGGCCATCGCTTGGCCCAATCCGTGAGCACCTTCCGCGCCTCTCGCTCGGTGAGGAGCCGGCGGGATTGGTCGACTTTCTTCGCGAGGCGCCACGTGACACCGCCATTCGTTGCCCCCATGACAAAGTCTCCGGGCTGGATGATGACTTGGAACTGCTGCTCGGGGCCGCCGCTGAAACTGATCCTCTTAGCGTCGATCGAAGGGTAGGGTTTCTCCCTTTTGATCTCACAACCGATCACCGAAGTCTTGGCGGCAGAAAGAAAATCCTTGGCGACGTCGATTTCATCGAGGGTGGCAGCCAGCAGTGCGAACATGTTTCATTAATGTCTATCGCCAAAACACTCGTTCAACAAAACCGATCATTTTTTGCGTGTGAACAGTCTTGATTGGCCGTTTTCCGTGATCGTAAAGTGGTCGTCGTCTTGCCAGTTCACCTTCGCGGCCGGTTCCTTGTTCGCGGCTTCGATAATCGATTTCTTGGCCGCTTCGAACTGCTCTTTGACCTTCTTCTGCGACGCTGCATCGCCGCCTTCGACGGACCAGACCGTGTCGTTCAGCGTCATTTGGATGTGGTCGGCGTCCGTCCTCTTCCAAACTCCATCGTCATTAGCAACAAGGACACGACCGCCGGAGCCGGTTATGCGGACCACCGTTTTATAGGTGCCGTCCTCGCGAAACTCAGTCGTTTCCTCTCCGATCTGAGATCGAACCGTAGTCGTCGCCGTCCAAGTGCCGATCAGCTTCTCGACCTTCTTCTCGGGCTCTTGCTCCTTTGGACCGCCGCACGAGCATGCGATCACGACAATGGCGAGGAGACCTAGAATTCGCTTCATGGCCCATCATGGCACACCGGCTGAGCCGGTTCAGCGGAAGAGGAACATCAGAAGCGCCGGCCCGCGCTTTGCCCAAGCGTCTTCATTGTGCTGAGCTCCTTTGTCTATGAAGTAGGCGAGATCACGGCCCAGGACCCATCCCTTCTTTTGAAGAGCGCCGCTTAGATCGCCGGCATCCTTGAGGCCGTCGGCGCCTTCCTCGGTCCCCATATCCAGCCAAATCTTTACGTTCGGCTTCTTCGGAAGGGCATCCACGTGCTTGATCATCACGCGGCCGTCCCACCA
>JBKJIP010000383.1:0-4814 GCA_046598515.1 Fimbriimonadaceae bacterium
GTTTCAATGGACTGGACTCCCGTCTGATTCCTTCATCGGTCTCTTCCGGAAGCCCTTGACCATCCAGCGGTCGGTCTCCGTCGAGGTCACAAATCCATAGCGCTCGTACAAACCATGGGCGTCTCGGGTCGCCAGCATCCAGCGTACGGTCTCATAGTGCGGATTCGCCATGATCGCGTCCATCATCGCTTTCGAAACGCCTTTGCCGCGATCCTCGGGCCCCACATAGACATCGCATAGCCAGGCAAATGAGGCTCGATCCGTGACGACACGGGCGAAGCCGACCATTCGCTCGCCTTCCAAGGCAACAAAACAGTCCGAGTTCTCCAGCGAGGTGTCGATTGTCTCCCGGGAGCGGTTGTTCGACCAGTAAGCCTCCGCGAGCCACTCATAGAGCTTTTCTCGATCGATGTCTCCCCGGTCGCTTGAGATCTTGAGCATCAACTGGATTATGAATCTGTCCAAGGTTCGACTTTGGGGCAAAGGACCGGGCGGGGTAACTTGAGGGAGATGCTCGCCTCCATCGATCGCTCGGTTCTCTTGATCGTTGACATGCAGCCCAACTTTCTGGCTGCTATTCACGGGGCCGACCGCGTCTTGAGCCGGACGCTCTTTCTGGTTCGGGTCGCGAAGACCCTGGGTGTCCCCATTTTCGTCACCGAGCAGTACCCCGACCGCATGGGGCACACGCATGGGGACCTGGTTCCCCACCTGGACTCGGCCCGAATGTCGGGAAAGATGGTCTTTTCCGCTTTTCCCTTGTTAGAGGCTTGGCGGACCCCCGAGAAGGATCACATCGTCATCTGCGGCATCGAAACCCCGATTTGCGTCAACCAAACTGCCCACGACGCCCGTGAAGCGGGGCTGAACGTCTTCATCGCAGAAGATGCCGTCGGAGGGCGTTCCGAAATGATGCACCGAAACGGCCTCGAAAGAATGCGTTCGATCGGATGCGAGATCGCCCATGGGGATTCAGTCGTTTACGAGTGGATGAAGACGGCTGAACACACGCACTTTAGAGACATCCTGAAAATCGTGAAGGAGTCATAGGTTGGCCGAGTGGATCGCAAGCATCGGCATGGAAGTCCATGCCGAGTTGCTCACCGAATCGAAGATGTTTTGCCGGTGCCCGGTTGCCTTTGGAGGCGAGCCGAACACACGAACTTGCCCCGTTTGCCTCGCCCTTCCCGGTTCCCTGCCCGTTCCCAACCGAATGGCCATCGAGCTTGTGCTTAAAACCGCCCTCGCCCTGAACTGCGAGATCGCGATGCATTCGATCTTCCATCGCAAGAACTATTTCTATCCCGACATCCCCAAGGGCTATCAGATCAGCCAATACGGCGACACGAACCCGCTTGGCTACAACGGGTATCTCGACATCGGATCGAAGCGCGTTCGCATCCGCCGCGTTCATCTCGAAGAAGATACGGGCAAGCTGATGCACCTCCCCGAAGGTGGCTCGGGGGTCGACTATAACCGTGCGGGTGTCCCCCTGATGGAGATTGTCACCGAGTTTCCGCCCGATATCGCAACCGCGGACGAAGCGCGGGAATACATGATTCGCCTGCGCGAAATCCTCGTCTATATCGGCGCTTGCGATGGCAAGATGGAGGAGGGCTCCCTCCGGGGCGAGCCGAACACCTCGATCCGTCGCTCAACAGACGCCCCGTTTGGCACCAAGACGGAATTGAAAAACCTCAACAGCTTTCGTTCGGTTCAGATGGGCGTGAACTTCGAAATCGAGCGGCAGAGTCGGCTCCTCGAAGCCGGTGAGAAAGTAGCCCAGGAAACCCGGGGCTGGAATGAAGCCAGCCAGAAAAGCTTCCTGATGAGGGTGAAGGAAGAGGAGAATGACTACCGGTACTTCCCCGACCCCGATCTGACGCCCATGCGATTCGAGGCATCGTACATCGAGAGCCTCCGCAAGTCGATCCCCGAATTGCCGGAAGCGAAGCGGCGCCGATACGCCCAGGATTGGGGCTTGGCCAAAGAACATGCGGCCCAACTGGTCGATGATCCAAATTGGGCAGAATTCATCGAGACCTGTGTGACCCAGGGTGGCGAACCGAGATCTATATGTAATTGGATGATCGCCGACTTTGCGAAAGCGCTGAACGCGGATGGTATCTCGATCCGTCAATCCCATATCAAGCCTGAGCACATGGTCGACCTCACCCAACTGATTGCAGACGGAAGGATCAGTGGAAAGACGGGCAAGGAAGTCTTCGCGGAAGCATTCCGCTCGGGGAGTGCCCCGAGTGCGATTGTTGAGGCGAAGGGCCTAAGTCAGGTCAGCGATGAGTCCGCCATCGAGGCCGCCATCTACCAGGTTTTGAAAGAGAACGAGGAACAGGTTTTGAAGCTAAAAGCGGGCCAAACAAACATCCAAGGATTTCTCGTTGGGCAGATCATGAAGCTGGGAATGGGTCAATTTAATCCGACCATCGTGCAAAGATTGTTGCAAAAGGCGCTAGACTAGAACTTGCGCGGAGCGAGCATGAAGAAACTTTTGATCGCAGTAGGAATGTTGGGTGCGGTTATCGGCAGCGCCGATATCGATCGCACCGATGCTCGCCTCGATATTATCGACACCGCGATCCACAATCGGTTCGTCGACCAGAGCGATCTTTGGTTCGATGACGGCGATTTCCCCCGGATCGTCCAGCTCCTTTGGATCCAATACGAAGGCAATCCTTACGATTACGAGTTGGCAACCGATCTGGGCTACATGCTCCAAAATGTTCAGCAGTACGACAAGGCGCTCGCCGTCTATGTCCGCTACCGTCAGGACAATCCCCGCGATCCAGATGCGCCATGGCCCGAGGCCAACTTCTACTTCAGCAAGAAGGTGTACGCCCGCGTCCCCCCGCTCCTCGAGCGCTCAATTTCCAAGAAGCCGCATCCGAACAGCTACCGCATCCTCGCGCACTCCTATGATCGAATGGGACTCTTTGTGGATGCCAAGCGGATCTGGACGACCTACTTGAAACGCTTCCCGAACGACGAGCAGGCCAAAAACAACCTGCGTAAGGTCGAAGCGAAGATCAAGAGTCGCTGATCATTTCGCCATTCGCTTGGTGATCGGATCGTCGTATAGCACGGCGATGGTCAAATAGTAGAGCGGCGTCATAAATGAGATCACCAGCAACAAGATTCCGAGGTACGCCCACATCCCGGGATTGTTCACGTTCCAAAACACCTGAGGATTCACCCTCGTGAGGAAAGGAGCCGTCAAACAGAGGGAGAAGAGTCCGCCGATCCCGACTATCTTGACGATAATCCAAAGCAGCCCGAAGAAACGGGGTACGGTGGCGTTCACGCTATAGCGCAAAGCCTGCCCGAATGCCAGCCGCTCATCGACGATCGCTGGGATGAGGAACATGAAGGGAACGGAGAGGGGGATCATCAGAACCGGAGATCCTAGTCGAGCGAAGGTGGGTCCGAGAGCGGCAAGGGCGATCTGATGGACGACGACGTTGCCGACTTGAGTTGAAATGCCAGCTATGATCAGAGCCATCCACGGCAATCCGCCCGGTTTCCTCTCGGATCGAAGGTGCCCAAGACCAAGCGAGAGTATCAGCCCAGCAATGATCGTCGATGGCACCAGCATTGCCTGCCCCGCCGCTATCGATAGCCATGCCGGCACATCGGGTCGCAGAAAGTAGGGGCGCGTCAGGATTGAAATCAAGCTAGGCAGCGCCCAGAGGAGGCCAAGCCCCATCCACAAGAAGGGCTTGCGCGCGAGAATCTGATAGGCCTGCCTAATCGCGGACTTCTCTTGCACTACTTCGCCAGTTTAGCGCGACGGAGCGAGTGGGGCGACACGGTGCGCCGTCTAGAAGCCGGTCAGTCTTTCCAATGCCCCATTTTAGAGCGCGGCCATGGGCCTCGCACTCCCAGATCTGTGCTGGTTCCCCTTCAAAGATGTTCGTGCTTTGAAGGGGAACCGTTGGGGAGGGGGATTCCCCGCGTCAGTCCCGCTTACGGAACATGACGCCCATCCCCGATTCGTCGTCGATGATGACCGACGTGCCTTCTCGTCGCGGATTGGCGGTCTCTTCCGAACCACCACGACCGCGCCCGCGTCGGCGACGACGGCCCACTCGGTTGGGCTCTTCCACGGCCGCTACGACTTCTTCCTCGATCATACGAGGCTTGAAGAGCAGGTCTTCGGCAATGTTTTCCTCACCCTCGGCGCCTTCCATCCACTCGTCGAGCCGCATGATCGGCACGTCGAACGATGAGTCCGCGCGTGCTGTGTTATCCGTCGGTCTTTCGACGTGCTCCATGTAAAGAACTTCTTGGGGGTCGATAGACAGGATGTGCTCGAGCTCTTCTCGGACACCAACCATGAAGACGTGGGTCGAGCCGTCCGTCGCATGGAAGCGTAGGCTCGTCGAATCCGTCGAGACCCAGACTTGCTCGGTAACGTCGTACGCGCTCCACTTCTGCGGAAGCGTGATCGTTCTTTGTCCTGTGCCCGTGCAATGGATCGTAAGGAAAGGTGCGCGAACGTGAACGACGTCTTCCGTGAAGTTCCAGACATGAGCACCGGCCATTTGGCCGAGGGCTCTTAGCAGTCCAGGAGTCACGATCGGCTCGCCTAGGAAAACCGAACTCCAGTTCTGGGATCGGTCGTGATCGTTGCGGAACTGCTTGAACACGAAGCTCGGCAACCCGGTTTGCGTGTACTCGCCAAGAACCACACCCTCATCCGGAATCGCGAAGTAGCTGGGTTCCAGCCGGGTGCCACCGATGGTGGCCTGATCAGGAAGCGCTTCGCAAAGCGGATGCCGCCGGTTGAGAATCGTTGT
>JBKJIP010000463.1:0-4018 GCA_046598515.1 Fimbriimonadaceae bacterium
CTAGCCTACGCTCTGCGAGTCGCGGGTGTTGATTGGGTTCTGCCATCCTCGGCCGCAACCGTTGATCGGGGGTTTCTACCGTCCGTTCGCACTCATATCGACTATCGCCTAGGCGCGTTCGACATTCGAGTCGGGCGGCTGCCTTTCGCGAGCGAGTTCAGCGGGGCGGAGCCCTATCAGGCGATGGCCTACTTCTTGGAGCCGCGTGTGAATCCCGCCACGGGTCGGATAGATCACCCCAAGGCTCAGGACGCTCTACGTCATCGGAGCCAGATGCCGGCGGCGACCAGAGCCATGCTCGATCCCAGTGTCCGGCAAACTCTGGCTCCCGTTTCTTGGGCTTACATTGGGCCAAACAAGCTAACTCCGACAACCCAGCCGGGCAATGGACTGCCGACCCTGAGCGGAAGAAAGCACTTCATCGCGCACTCAAATTTTGACTCGGACTATGTCTATGTCGCATCGGCCGGTGGCGGAATCTGGCGGGCGACGGATACCGGGGTCAACTACAGCCCGATGAGCAACTCTTGGCCGGCCCAAGCCACAACTTGCGTCGCCCTGGATCCCATATTCAGCCGGGTGGTTTATGCAGGCACGGGCGATCGCTACGGGACCGGCATTCAGCAGCCGTTCGGCATCATGAAATCCGAAGATGGCGGTGTCACATGGGAAAACCAGGGTGCGGCCGAGTATGGGGACAGCGTAGTCACCCGCATCAAAGTTTCGACCATGATCCACGACACCCTCGTCGCCCTTACGTCCGGCCCCTCGGGGGACATCTGGCGCTCGACGGACGGCGGCGCGACTTGGGCGCGAACCGATGCACCGGATGGCGACTGGGACGATATCGACGCTTCCTCTGATGACAATCTATGGGTGGCGGTAAGCGCCACAAAGGGCATGGTTAAATCCACGAACCGCGGCCAGAACTGGACGGCCGTCACCGTTCCCGGTTCGGTGGGAGGAACCCTTTGGGACGTGGCTGTTTCCAAGCTTGACTCGACACGATGGTATCTGGTCTGCGGAAATCGGCGGTTCTACACGTCGGTGAACTCGGGTGCGACTTGGACGAACCGGACGGCTGCACACGACGCCGGCGTCTCCAACCCGGCCGCCGCCTGGGCTCAAGGCAATACAAACCTCTTCGTCGAATGTGGGACGACCTTCGGTGCCGACATCGTGCTCGTGGGCACGATGACCGTATCCGGTTCCGATGACAACGGCTTGACCTGGAATGATCTCACTCGCTCACTCGATGCGAATGCCATTTCAAAACCCGGGCAACACTACGCCGTTCAAAAAGTCGGGCAGCCAGGGTCCTTCTGGATCTGCGGTGACGGCGGCCTACTTTCCGCCCACTACGATACGGCGACGAACTCCTTCGACTTTGCGCAAAACATCAACGACACCTTTGCGGATGCCGAAATGCATTCGGTATCGGTCAGCCCGTCCAACTCGAACTTCGCTCTCGGCGGTATGAACAACCTCGGCGCCGCCGCCCAGCGCGGCGCGACGGGAGTCAACGCATGGAAGAGCTTAGGCAGCAAGTCTTCCGGGTGGGCGGCTTTCGACAAAGCCAATCCCGCGATCCATTATTTGACCTTGCCAAACGGTGGCGTGGACAGATACCCGACAGCAACAGCCACGACTCCCACATCGCTCGGAGCCGTAACTGGCTTGTACATTACGCCGCTCGTTTGTGCGGACACGAATGGTTCGCTTCCGATAGCGGGTGATAGCGCTGGCAGCTTGCGCGGCTACACAGGAGCGGTTTGGGACAACCGGCCAACGGGTGGCGGGCCGATTCGGACCATCGCCGTCTCGAAGTTCGCGAACACGCGGCTATACACAGGGTCGACGACAGGCGACATCTATCGAACGAATAACACGGGCGGTTCCTTCACAAAAGTTGACGGAAACCTTCCGAATCGATCTATTGGCGGCATCGTCGAGTCACCGTTTATCGCGGATAACGTCATCGTGGGCCTCCAGGGAACAGGGAATAGCGATGTCGTCTATCGATGTACGGATGCCACGGCGGTAACACCCACGTGGGTGAACCGGTCGGGCGTGGACAACACGGCCCTGCCCAGCATTTCCGTCAATGACGTGGAACGAGACCCGTTCACAGATGTTCTCTATGCGGCCACGGATGTGGGCGTTTTCGTTACTCCCGATGTCGGCGGGCATTGGTACAACATGAACTCCATGGGCCTGCCGAACGTGCCGGTTCTCGATCTCTGGATCTACAAAAGCGGCACGGTGAACTATCTCTACGCCGCCACCTACGGCCGCGGAATCTGGCGCTGCTTCTTGAGTGAGCGCTATCTGACGGACGTCGTTATCAACAAGCCGGCGATCTACGGTGGCTACCAGAATACGGTCACGCTCAAGATGAACGGGTCCGCACCGGCAGGGTGCCTGGTCACCATGGTTGACACGTCGGCGAGTGTTTCTATCCCCGCTTCGGTCACGATTCCCCCTGGGTCGACGCAATACACCTTCAGCGCTTTTACGGTCAATCCGGCCGCCACGGAGACGGTCACGATCACGGCGCGTGTCTACAGCGTCAATGTGACGGGAAGCTTCGTACTTCACAAGATTCCGAACTTCACGCTCACTCCCGATAGCCCCAACATTTACGGCGGCAATAGGTTCTATTCGACGCTGGACATGAGTGTGCCTGCTCCAATCACGGCGGTCTTTACGTTCACCGATGACGCGAGCCAAGTTGCGAGTCCGGCTTCGACCGCCATCGAACAGGGGCAGCAGACCAAACTGGTGCCCTACTACACGACAACGGTTCAAGCGGCAGTAACGGCAACGATCGGAGCTCGACTGGCGAACACCACGCACTCGAACTCGTTGGTCCTTCATCCGAGGCCCAACCTGGAGATCATGAACGTCACTCCAAACTCAGTGGTGGGAGGCACAAATACGACGGGGAAGGTGATCATGGATTTCGTGGGGATGGCCGGAGCTCAGGTTGTGACGGTCTCCGATACCTCTGCGCTTGTGATCACGCCGGCTTCGGTTTCCGTGCCGGGCGGCGCGCTCGAGCAGACCTTCGAGATCAACACGATGCCGGTGACCAGCTCGGTCAACGTGCTGATTAAAGGGAACTTACGGGGAATCACCAAGGCGGCTTCCCTAAACATTCATCCGTAATGGCATTGGGGCCGGTGTAGAATCGGCCTCAATGAAACGCTTCTTCTTGGTGGCCACGCTTCTGGCCGCGAACTTTATCTTTGCGCAGGAGGGCTTGCTGGGAGGCTTGACCAAACTGCAGGAAGGACAGAGCCGCCGCACGACGAGCACCTTTCGGCGCGGGCCGGACGGGAAGTACGACCGCAACGCCCTCCCGTTTAGCGATCCGAAGTCGGAGCGCAGCAACAGCGATAACTTCCGCGTCGCGCCGGGGGAAACCCATGTGTTGCTCGATGAGAAGGGTCCGGGAGTGATCACGCATTTTTGGATGACCTTCCTCGGCCCCGAAAAGCAAGCTTGGGCGCCACAAGGATCGGCGACTCACCAAGACATGCTCTTGAGAATCTATTGGGACGGCGAGAAGAAGCCTTCGGTCGAAGCTCCGGTAGGCGATTTCTTCGCAAACTCCTTCGGCAAGCGGAGCCAGGTGATCAGCATTCCGGTCATGGTCGAAGATGGCGATTCCTACAATTGTTTCTGGCCGATGCCTTTCCGCAAGTCCGCGCGGATTGAGATCATCAATCAGGGCACTCAGAACGTGAACCTGCTCTATTACAACATCGACTGGATCAAGAAGAAGACGCTGGACAAGGACACGCCCTACTTTCACGCGCAATACCGTCAGGAGTATCCCGTGGTCGCGGGCAAGGACTACACGATCTTGGAGACGACCGGCAGGGGTCACTACGTGGGCACGGTCCTATCCGTTCGCACGAGATCGCCTTCGTGGTTCGGTGAGGGCGACGAGAAGATTTTCATCGATGGCGAGACCCAGCCTTCGATTTGGGGCACGGGAACGGAGGATTACTTC
>JBKJIP010000218.1:0-3542 GCA_046598515.1 Fimbriimonadaceae bacterium
GCCCAACAGCTCGTTCGCGTGGACAACGAGTGGCTGCGATCGCTGATCGACGGGAAGCCGGAAATGCCGATGCAAGCCGTGGTCGGCGAAGCCGATCCGGTCGTCACCCCTCGCTAAAACCAGACTAAGGAATGCCAGCATTCCTACGGGTTTCTGTGTCAATGGGCCCATTTCACGAACACTACGGATGAGTTCACCATCATAATTCTGGGTAGTGGCATGGAATTTGATTCATGCCCTTTGAGGGTCCCTTCAATTAATGAAAAAGTGTCTTTTATTGGCCATTACGGCCGGCTTAGTGGGCGGCGCATGTGCGCAGAGCCGCAGTTCATTTCTCAATGTCGGTTCGATCACCGGGATCAATGTTTCGCTCGTTTCGGGCAACACATATCAGATCACGGTCGGCCCGGCTCCGACTTTCACTCACAACTCCGTTGTTTACAACATCAAAGATGTCTTTGGCATCTGGGCGCTGAATAACAACAACACCGGCTTGGCCGCGAGCGGTTCTAACCAGAACGGCTGGTCGTACAATGAGTCGAATAACCCCGACGACATCGCTGGATGGAAAACGAATCCCAATCAGGGAATCACAAATCCGGGAGGTTCTTTGAACTTCACATTCACCGGCATCGATGTTACGAAGGTGGACCAGTGGGGATTCCACGCTCGGTTGACGAGCGGAACCTTCCCGGGCACCTCGGGCAATACCGGGTACATCACAGTTGGGGGCGCACCCGTCCCCGAGCCCGCCAGCATGGCCGCTCTCGGCTTGGGCATCGTGGCCCTCATCCGCCGCCGCAAGCGCTAGCAAGCAGTACTCGTCAGCCACCCTTACGCTTGGGGACGACCTTGCCATTAACCTTGGTCGTCCTCGTCTGAGTGCGGCCGTCGCGTAACCTCCAGATGCCGCGCTCTTTCACCCAGATGTCGCGGCTCGTTGAGTTCACATCAATGACGTCGGGAGCGCGGCCGAAGGCTTGTACGACGATGGAGACCTCGGCGATGGCGGCACCCTTCTTCAGCGTCGCGCGGTTGACCTTGATCTTCACGACCTTCAGGTCGAGCATCCGGAACGTCTGGGTCATGTTCGCGACGAAGTTCTTCTCGGTCGTTTTCGAACCGGTGAAGTCCAGCTCGTTATAGCCCTTCGCATGCATCGCTTCGAGGCCCTTGGTGTCTTCCTTCTGCAGGAGCTTCGCGATGATGTCGTATCGAGCTTGAATCTCCGATTTGAGATCGGCCGACGCCCTAGCGACGCCGGCAACAAAGCAAAGGGCGAGTAGAGACCGCATGACTTAGCAGACGCCTCGACTAGGTCAACTTTTCGTCTAACCAGCCGACAACTTGGCTGATACCGATTCGCTCTTGGGCGCCGGTGTCCCGGTGGCGCACGGTTACGGTCTGATCCTGCAGGGTGTCGCCGTCGATCGTGAAACAGTAAGGGCACCCGCCTTCGTCCATGCGGGCGTAGCGCTTACCGATGCTCTGCTTCGGATCAAACTCGATGAATCCGCGGCGACCGAATTTCTGGTTCAGATCTTCGTAGAGGTTCTCGGCGATCTCGGGCAGACCATCCTTGTTAACCAACGGGAAGACCGCGGCTTTGATCGGGGCCAAGCGGGGATGGAACTTCATAACCTCGGGGCTCGGTCTGCTCTCGTCGACCGTGTATGCCTCGCACAGGATGGCCAGGACGCCACGGTCGAGACCGGCGGCGGGCTCGATGACGTGGGGGAGATACTTTTCGCCCTTCGGCTGTCCGTTCGGTCCGATTTCGCCGCGCTCCTGGTCGAAGTACTCCAGCTTTTGGCGGGAGTGCTCCTGGTGCTGCGTGAGGTCGAAGTTGCCGCGATAGGCCACGCCCTCGAGTTCTCCGAACTCGGGAAAGGTGAATGGGAATCGATATTCGATGTCGCAAGTGCCTTTCGAATAGTGGCTGAGCTCTTCCTGCTCATGGTCCCGCAGGATGAGGTTTTCGCCAGCGAGGCCGATCTCTTCCCACCACTTCATGCGGTACTCGCGCCAGAAGGCATACCACTCCATGGCCTCATCTTCATGGCAGAAGAACTCCATCTCCATCTGTTCGAACTCGCGGGAACGGAACGTGTAGTTGCGGGGCGTGATCTCGTTCCGGAAGCTGGTGCCCGTGTTTCCAATGCCGAACGGGATCTTGACGCGAGTCGTGTCGACCACATTCTTGAAGTTCGTGAAGATGCCCTGAGCGGTTTCCGGGCGAAGGTAGGCAAGGCCCTCTTCGCCGGCGGTCGCGCCGACGTAGGTGCGAAACATCATGTTGAACTGGCGAGGCTCGGTGAGAGTGCCGGGCTTGTCGGCATCGGGTCCGATCACACGGTCCCACTTCTCGTAGGGGAGCGTCGTGATGCTAATGCTGCTCACTTCCCCAAAAGTCTTCTCCGCTTTCTTGCGCTGGCGGGCTTCGCTCTCGGTATCACCGATGTAGGCGAAGACCGGCTTATCGCCCTGCTCCCCATTCGCGGGGACGAACACGGAGATGTGGTCGTATCGGTACCGCATCTTCGTGTCTCGGCAGTCGACCATCGGATCGTTGAAGCCGCCGACATGGCCGCTCGCCTCCCAGACCTTCGGGTGCTGGATGATGCGGGTGTCCACGGGAACGACGCTGACGCGCTTCCCGTTCGGCCCTTTCTGGCCGCCGCAAGGCAGCATGATCATGTCTTCGGTCCAAGCGGTGCGGAGGTTGTTTCGGAGCTGCGCGCCGAGGGGGCCGTAATCCCAGAGCCCATTCAAGCCGCCATAGATTTCGGATGCTTGAAAAATGAATCCGCGGCGCTTACAAAGCGCCATGATCGCGTCCATGGGTTTGGGGCTCGACATAAGAACTAGATTATGAAGGAGTTTAGGGTTTGGGGTTTGGGGTTTGGGGTTTGGGGGTTGGAGGCGTGGGTCAGGTCCGCGTAGAATGTAACGCGTGCTTCCTTATCTCCTTGCCCTCGGTGCGCAAATCATTCCAACGCATGAGGCGACTACGCCTACGGGCCGCCTGGGAGAGCCTTGGTGGGCGGCACGGCATATTGAAAAAGTCGAGCTATCCAAATCTCGGTATCGGCTGTGCTTCTTGGGCGACTCGATCACTCAGCGGTGGGAGACAGTAGGCCCCTCGACTTGGACGGAGTGGAGCGCGGCCAACTTTGGGTTCAACGGAGACCGCACGCAGCATGCATTGTGGCGGATCAAGAATGGGGAGCTGATCGGTTGTCGGCCGGATCTGGTGGTGATGTTGATCGGCACGAACAACTTGGGTCACGGATCGACATCGCCGACCAAGGCAGCCGATGGGATTCGGGCCCTGGTCCAGACCTTGCAGAAGGGTCGGCCGGGAGTTCGGGTTCTTTTGCTCACCTTGATTCCTCGTGGTAAGGTCGCCTCGGATGCGATTCGGCGCGAATCGGATGCGCTATCGCTCTCGATCAAGAAGATGGCGAATGGGTGGTCTGTGTACGCGTACGACATCGCAGCGACCCGTTCGCATTAAGGAAGATCGGCGCGATATCGTACGC
>JBKJIP010000376.1:0-28374 GCA_046598515.1 Fimbriimonadaceae bacterium
CTCGGCTGGAACTCCTCGGAGTATCTGCACCTGCTGGTGGAGTCGATGAAGCGCTCGTTTGCCGATCGCAGCGAGGCCATGGGCGACCCTTCGTTTGTCAAAGTGCCCGTAGCTCAGTTGCTCTCGCCGGATTACATCAAAGAGCGGCGAGCCACGATCGATCGTAACAAAGCCACCCCCGCCGCCCAAGTTAAGCCCGGCGTCGAACCCGCCCGCGAGGGCGAGCATACGACGCACTATTCGGTCGTTGACTCGGCCGGCAACGGGGTGAGCGTGACGTACACGATCAACACCGGCTTTGGCAGCCGGGCCGTTGTGAATGGTGCCGGGTTCTTGCTGAACAACGAAATGGACGACTTCGCCGCTTTGCCGGGCAAACCGAACGGCTATGGGCTCGTTCAAGGCGAAGCCAATGCGATCCAGCCGGGCAAGCGACCGCTCAGTTCGATGACGCCGACGATCGTTTCGAAAGACGGCAAGCTGATTCTCGTGCTCGGGTCACCGGGCGGTCCTACGATCATTAACACAGTGCTGCAAACGGTTCTGAACATGTCGGAGTTCGGCATGACCGTCCAAGAAGCCGTCGCCGCCCCCCGATTCCATCACCAGTGGCTCCCCGACGAAATTCGGTACGAGCCGCGCGGCCTATCGGCCGATCTCAAAGCGGGCCTGGAGAAGAAGGGACACCTCTTTGCGGCGAAAGCGGCACGGATGGGCTCGTGCCACGCGATCGCGATCGATCCCGCCGGAAACCGGCTGGCCGGCATCGACCCTAGGATATCTTCGTCGGGAGCGGCGGGGCGCTAACCGTCAGGCAACACGGTAACCTCCCGCAGATGGTCTCCTTGGTGGTCGGTCTGACACTTCTTTCTACGAATCCGGTCTTCCCTGCTCCCGCCAAGATGGATCTTCTCGGCGGGAAGCTCACCGTGGCGAAGACGGCGCGAGTCACGTTCCACGGCATCAAGGAATCCGCGGGCCTGAGGGAGGTTCTCGCCTCCTTCTTGCCACTCACCTCGCCCAAACCCGGTTCACCTTCGATCGATCTTCGCCTGGATTCAAAAGTGACGGGCGGCAGCGAAGCCTATCGGCTCCGCATTGACAAGGGCATCGAAATCTCAGCGCCCTCGATACGCGGGCTTCACTGGGGATTGCAGACGTTGCGGCAGCTTGCCGAGGGACGCTCGTTCCCGAAGGTGGCAATTCAGGATGCGCCGAAAGTCGGCTGGCGCGGGGTGCTCATCGACGAAGGGCGCCATTTCATGGGGGAGGCAACGGTTAAGCGCTTTCTGGACACCATGGCGCTCTACAAGTTCAACACGCTTCATTGGCTTTTAACTGAAGACCAGGGCTGGCGGATCGAGATCAAGAAGTATCCTCGTCTCACTCAAGTAGGTGCCTGGCGGACGGAGTCGGACGGGCGACGCTACGGCGGGTTCTACACCCAGGATCAGATTCGACGGATCGTCAAATACGCCGCTGATCGGGGCATCGCCGTGGTCCCCGAGGTCGAGATGCCGGGGCATAGTTCGGCCGCCCTCGCCGCCTATCCGGAGCTTGGCTGCCGCCGGGCGAAGCTGGCCGTCCCGACGACCTGGGGCGTTTTCACCGATGTCTTTTGCGCGGGGCGCGAGTCCACGTTCAGTTTTCTCGAGGATGTCCTCGACGAGGTCATTCCACTCTTCCATTCGCCATATCTGCACATCGGCGGCGACGAAGTGCCGAAGACGGAATGGAAGGCTTGCGCCGACTGCCAAGCTCGCATTAAGTCGGAAAAGCTGGGCGATGAGCACGAACTGCAAAGCTGGTTCATCCGGCGGATTCAAGCTTATCTTGCCAAAAAGGACCGCACCCTGATTGGATGGGACGAGATTCTGGACGGTGGTCTGGCGAAGGGTGCCGTAGTTCAGGTTTGGCAAGATATCTCGCGGGCGAAGCCCGCCGTGGATGCCGGAAGTCCGGTCATTCTCTCCCCCAGCTCCCATCTCTATCTCAATCGACCCGCCGAGGAGCTATCCATGCGGACGGTCTACGGACATACGCTACGGCCCGAGGGAGTGACGCCGAAGGACGTGCTCGGGCATGAGGTCACCCTTTGGAGCGAGCACATCACGCCCGACAACCTGTTCGAGCGCTTCTTGCCTCGAGGCATCGCAGCGGCGGAGATCTTCTGGGGAGACCCGGTTCGAGACTACAAAGCGTTCTCCGCGAAAATGGATCGCCATGTCAAATGGCTCGACGCCAAGGGCATTCCGTATGGTTCGGCAGATAGCGCGATTTCGACCGTCCGGTTGACCTCTTTGCCCGCCAAAAAGGTGGGGCGCTTGGCGGTCGAAACGGGGCTGAAAGGCGTGTCGGTTCGCTACACCCTGGATGGCAAACCGCCAACTGCGCGGTCGCTGAAGATTGCGGCATCGCTTGACTTCCCCATCGGAAAAACCCTGACGATTCGTCCATTTCGCAGCGGCAAGCCAGTGGATCTTCCCCGTGTGTTTCGAAGCCAGTCTCATTTAGCGCTCGGGAGGAAGATTGCCTTGAACGTGCCGCCGGCAAAACGGTACGCGAATGCCGGCCTTCTTGGGCTCACGGATGGATTCATTGGGAGCGACAACTTCGACGATAGCGTTTGGATGGGATGGCAGGGCTCAAATCTCGTCGCCACGGTCGACCTTGGGTCGACCCAGACGATTCGCGAAGTCTCGATCAGCTTCCTCCAGCAAGTAGGCTCTTGGATCGTCTTGCCGAAACGCGTGCGGTTCGACATTTCGTCGGACGGCGTTAGTTGGGAGCAGATAAGCTCGTTAGAGAGCCCTCTCTCCGACCGCGAAAACCGTACGGCCATCCATCCATTTCGGGTCGCGAAGTCTGTCACCGCCCGGTTTGTGCGGGTGACAGCAGAGTCCTACGGCAAGCTCCCCGCATGGCACCTGGGTGCCGGCGGAGACAGTTGGCTCTTCGCGGATGAGTTGATCGTGCGCTAGCTGGCCGAGGGACTGTCCCCGCTACACACCGCCCGCTTGGGGTGAGGCAATCCCATTATGGGTCGCGTAGTTAGCCACTTCATGCGGGAGCGACACGAGTTTGCTCTCTGTCCGTCGGGTGCTGTAGAACTCTGGGCCAGTTCTCTATGGAACCGACCCAGAAGTACAATATCGATCTCCCTTTCGGCTAGTACGGGCCCCGAATGAAGACGTCCATCTTCTTGTTTTTATCGTCACTTACGAGATTTGAGGCGTAAGACGCGAACATCATGAACTGACCGTCGAAGCTCATTGAGACTCCGCATGTGTTGAGTCCTCCACTGGATCCGTTGGCAGAACCGCCCGACGGGGTGACCGTGACTCTCGTCGTCGTGTTGTTGGATCGATTTCGCAGAAACACATCTTCAAGTCTGTTCGAGTCTCCCGGCGTCAAGTTCGTGGCGAGGGACTGGAACAAGACTTTGCTGCCATCGCCGCTGATCGCGATGCCCCAGCCGTTACTGTTGCCGCTTGCGCCTCCTGTAGCCTGAGCACCATCTGTGCCAACTGACACTCGGGTCGTCGTGTTCGTATTCGTGTCTCGGACGAAGACGTCGCCAACGTTGTTTGAATCTCCGTTGACCAGGGCATTGTAAGATTGGAACGCCACTATTCGCCCGTCGAAACTGAGAGCGCAAGCGTTGCTGGATCCTAGCCCTTGCAGTCCGCTTGTCGTTTGCGAGATAAGAGTCGTCGTGCTCGTATCAAGATTCCTCGTAAACACATCGTTGACGGACCCGTTCGTGTCCGAGCCGACTAGATTTGAGGCCCCGGACGTGAACCCGATCGTCGAGCCATCGCCACTGATTGCAGTCTGAACCCAACCGCTCTCCCCGTTGCCTTGCGTGAACCCGTCCTGAGCCACGGAGACAAGAGAGGTGACGCCGAACGTATCCCGCACGAACACTTGTGAACCCGATGAACCGCCCGAGATCAGGTTGCTAGCGATGGAGCGGAAAGCGACCTTCACAAAGCTCCCGCCGTCCGACCATATGGAGGACGAGTCGCTCGCCGCATTTCCGGGTGTGAACCCATCCAAGCCAACCGATACGAGCGTGGTCGTTCCGGTCTGTCGATCATGCAAGAAGACATGCGAACCCGATGTGCCACCAGCAACCAGATTTGTCGCGGTGGAAGAGAATGCAACAAAGCGACCATCAGCGCTGACAGATGGGTTATTGCTGTCCCCACCTTGGGCCTGACCTCCGCTAGAATTGACAGAGACGCGTGAAGTCAAGTTTGAGAACGTATCTCGAACGAACACGTCCGCGTACCCGTTGGTGTCTCCGGAAACCAGGTTGTTTGCGGCAGAACGGAACACAACAAACTGTCCGTTGCCACTGATTTTAGCCCCGACGAGTGGACTGTCCCCGTTGCCCTGCACTCCACTTAAGCCACTAGCGCGGGAGACTAGGGCGGTAGTTTGGGCCGTGGCACTGACGATAAGCCCAGTTAGAGCCAGGATGCCCAAGGCGACTCGCAGGGTCTGGCGGTTGTTCAGAACGATGTTCATTTAACTTCTCCACAAATGGTTTTGCACCATTGAATACATGATGCGGAATGAACTGTGATCAAACTGTGACGGGATTGGTCACAAACACAAAAGAGGTGGGGACGGCAATCGCCGTCCCCACCTGATACGGTCCACGTTTAGTGGATATTGATGTTGCCCCCGGCGGCGAGTCCGCCTCCTGACGAGTAGACAACCGTGTTGGTAGAGTCAAAGACCCAGATCGAGAACGAGTCGTTCGTGCCCGGCTCTCCCAAGTCATGTAGCTCGACGAAGTAGGTGTAGCCCGCTTGGCCGTTCATCGTGCAGGTTCCACTGAAGTAGCCGACCGAGCTGTTCGGAGCGTAAATCCACAGGACGTCGGTTGAGTTGACGATAAGGCCAAGAGCGTGGTCATGGAACTCAAGATTGCCCTGAACGGTTTGGTTGGACTTCACCTTCGCCTCCAGCCCGAATGTCCGCTTCGTGCCGTCTTGGAAGATCTTGCCCCCTCCAGTGATGTGGCCGGTAGAACCGGGCTGACGAACTGTGATGTGGACGGTGGCAGGGTCCGAGTAGGTGGTCCCATCGAACACGCGGTATGTGAAGGTGTCGGTTCCGTAGAAGAATGGCATCGGGGTGTAGGTGAACGATCCATCGGCACTGAGTTGGAATGCCGAGTGGTTCGTTGGCCCATCGATGAGCCCGACGGACAAAGTGTCGTTGTCAGGATCGGTGTCGTTGACGAGAATGCCAGGCGCCCCCTGGTTTAAGGTCGTGAGTTGGTCGATCCCGTAGAAGTCGTCGATCGCGACCGGGAGTTGGTTTTGAGGAAGGGCAGTAACATCAAATTCGACTCCCGTCGTGTCATGCCAGTAGGTGTCATTGGATCCAGCACCAACGACAGCGTCGAGAGTCTCGCCACTTTCAAGGTGAATCGTGCCCGTACCTGAGGCTACGAGCTCCCAAGCGCTCGGGTCTGCATAATGGATCCAACCTTGCGACCCCAGGATAAAGAAGCCGGCCTCGGTATCAAAGTAGCGCTCACGGGTATCGTCAATCAGGCTGGACCAGAGCGAAACTCCGGCTTTGAGAACATGAACATCGGTCGTCGTCCCATAGACGTCCAGCCCAGCGAATCGCACATTAAAGCGATACATGCCTGAGGTAGGCGCAGTGAATTTTAGAACACTGTACTCACCATGGGGCCCTGGGTGCATATGCAACTGATACGGGTCGACAAATACAGTACCAACTGAGCGGACGGCATTCACAGTGCTCTTGCTTACATGCGGCGTCAAAGTGCCCTCAATGTCTTCAGTCCACCGTTCTACACCATATTCTGAATGGGATCGGGCAAGATTGTTCCGAAGGAACTCGCCGCCCAGTGCTAGCGTACGGCCATAGCTCCAAACACCATTCGGGTTGCCGCTGACGATGCTAAAGCTGTCCTTTGCACTGTAGACTGTCTGCGAGCTTCCGAACGCGGTCAGGCACAGTAGGACAGTTGTGGCGAGCATTGCCCTCGCGAGTCGAGACCTGAGTTTCATCTGTATCCTCCATGGCATAAGCCAGTGAGTTCAGTGTGCGAAACCCACTGTGATCAATTCGTGACGGGGCTCGTCACACTTCATCCTGTACAGTACAGGGCATGGAAAGTCAGTCCACGTTCTTCCGCCCGGGAGGCACCCTCGAACCGGGGGCCGAGTGCTACATCGAACGCAAAGCGGACGAGCAACTGTTGACCGCCCTAATGGCGGGAGACTATGTCTTCCTGCTGGATTCACGCCAGAAAGGCAAGTCGTCCCTCATCGCCCGCAGCATCCTGAAGCTACGCGAGGCGGGCGGGCGTCAGGTCAGACTCGACCTGCAGCGCATCGGTGCCAATGTCACCCCGGAACAGTGGTACGCCGGCCTCGCGGTGGGAGTCGGGCAAGAGCTTGGACTACAAAATCAAATCCTCGAGTATTGGGAAGCGCACCAGGCCGTCGGGCCACTCGCGAGATTCATCGGTGCCCTCCAAGAAGTGGTTCTGCCGAACACGGCCGAGCCTCTGGTGATCTTCGTCGACGAAGTGGACTTTGTTCGTGCGCTCACCTTTCCGACCGACGAGTTCTTCGCCGGCATTCGGGAATGTTACAATCGACGGTCGAGCGACGAATCCCTTAAGCGCCTGACCTTCTGCCTCGTCGGCGTTGCCACACCGGGCCAGCTCATTCGCAACCCGGACGTTTCTCCGTTCAACATCGGTGTTCGTATCGACCTGACCGACTTTACGCTCGAGGAGACCTCGGTCTATGCTGGCTCGATGAACGGCCGGCGCGATGGGGCCAAGCTCGTGGCCATGGTTCATTACTGGGTATCCGGCCATCCTTACCTCACGCAGCTCCTTTGCGGACGTATCGCCAGCGATCCAAGCGTGGTTTCCCCTCACGACGTCGACCGGCTCGTAAGGACACTCTTCCTCTCACCAGAGTCGCGCCAGCGCGAACCGAACCTTTCCGACGTCGAGCGGCGCATTTTGGACCCCGACGTGCCCGGATTGGCCGTGGAGGAGGGTCGGGTTCAGGTGCTGGAACTCTACGGGAGAATGCTCAAAGCCAAGTCGGTCGAGGCTGTCGAGCAAAACCCCGTCGTGGCGACGTTGCGCCTGTCCGGAGTGGGATTGGAGCACGACGGCATCTTGCAGGTGCGGAACCGGGTCTACCGGTCGGTGTTCGACCAGACTTGGCGACTGCAGAACCTACCCGACGCTGAAGTGCGCCGCCAGACGGGTGCGTCCAGACGAGCGACCCTTCGGACCACCGCCGTGGCTGCGGTCGTTGTCTTCGCGGTCGCTACGGCTGCGGTGGGGTTCTTCAACATCTCAAAGGAGCGAGAATCGGCGCTAACCGCACTGGGTCGACAATCCGAGGAGCTTCGCCTCAAGAACTATCTCGGCCTCATGGCGTCGATTTGGATCGCCGTTCAAGAGAGCAGATGGACCCGAGTCTCCGAATTGATCGACGAATCAAAAAACGATCCGCTCCGAGGTTGGGAATGGGGGCATGTTGCCAAGCTCGTCAACGGACACGTCGCCGAAGACTCCGTTGACCCGCGTAACGTGTTTGAGCGAGATCCCGATGGTTCACTAAGCCTGGTTACCCAGGACTCGATTTATTCAGTGACTTCCGCCGGGCTGGTGCCTCGCAGGAAGTTTGTCGGACGGGCCGTCGTTCCACTCTCTCGTAAGGATAACTTGAGGTTGGGAGTCGATGCCGTGACGGGCCGCTTTGTGCTTCGGAACGTCGACACCGATGAGGTGGTCAAGCGGGAGAATCTCCAGGTGATTTCGTTTGACCCCAAGTCTCGCACAGTGGTGGTGTACAGAGGAGACCATGTGCTGTTGAAGCTCGACTTCAACGGCAAGACCATTCAAGTGGTTGGGTCTGCTGATCGCAGTCTTGCCAGAATTGTCGAACTTGCCAACGGTGGCGAACTTAAAGTTTTTAGGGATGGGCGGTTCACCCGAACGGATGCCAAAGGAAGGCAACTCGCCGAGGCAAAGATTCCCCTTCCGCAAATGCCTGGCGTGCAGCAACTTGTCACGAGTGCCGACGATACGCTCTTCACACATATCGATGCGGGGCGGCCCCGGCCAGTGCAGGTCCGGAGGATGAGCGACCTCACGGTCCTCGTCACCCTTGATGCTCCATCGACGATGGGTGGAGTAAGGGCTTTTGCGCCGGATAACAGAAGTATCTTGGCCAGCAACCGGGGCGAGATCGTTCTGTATGACCTTAAGAGCGGCAAATCGTTGCAGCGATATCCCGGCCACAAGGCAGAAATCGTCAGGCTGGAGTTCCTTCGTGGCGGCCAGCACTTCGCCAGCATCGATCGACAGGGAGGCTTGCGGATTTGGCCGCTCAAACTCGACCCGGTCGTTGAGGAGCTTGCAACGATCTCTGATCCACCGGGAGCCCTCATCCGATGCGATGATCCCGACGTAATCTTGTACCGCACGCTCGGTGAGGCCCTAGAATCCAGGAATCTCCGTACCGGTCGCGTGAGCCGTCTGCCTCAACCCGCGGGTTCAGGCTCGCATGAGCCGTTTGCCGTGGTCAGCGGAACCAAGGTTTTTGTTGGAACAGAGTCGGGTCGCGTCGACCGCTATTCTGCCGACGGCCTCGTGAAAGAGAAGTCGGTCCAAGTTTTCAAGAGCCTTGTATACGGCATGGGCATCCTTTGGGCCGGAAAGCGGCTCCTCGTCAGATCAAACATAGGCAAGCCGCACCCAGGTGTGAACCAGGGTCCGCCACATACGAGCGCAGAATATGCCGTCATCGACACGGACTCCCTCGCTATTCTTCATCGTTTCAGTCCCGAGTGGCCGTTGCCGGGCGTGAACTACAAAGGATTCTTCACTTCAGATGGGCCCGTCTTTGGAGTGGCGGCAAACAAGTGGTTTGATGGGCAGCTGATGCCTTCAACAGGCGAAGTTCGCTTGGTCTCTGCTGAATCCGGGCATATCCTGCACAAGTTGACGTTCCCAAATGAGGTCCATGCCGCCGCGCTTACGAGCGAGGGATCACGGCTGATCGTTGCACTCAATAACGGTTTAGTGAGGGCTTCTAGCCGGATCGAGGTCTACAGTACCACCTCGGGCCTGCGAACGGGCACGCTGGACTCACCCGAAGGCGTCGCAATTAGGGATTTCCGTCGTGAAGGCGACCTCCTCGTGGCCGATCTCGCTGACGACAACATCGCGGTGTGGCAACTTTCGATGGGGCCGGAGTACCGCCTGATCTCGCCGGGGCAGAGGGTGACGTCCTACGACATTTCTCCAGGTCATGACCGCATCGTCACCGCGCTTGCAGACGGTAATGCGATGATTTGGGATGCTAAGAGAGGCGCAGACCTTTACACCTTGCGAGCTTATGCGCCTAAGGGGGCAGCGCCCCTCAAAGATCGCGTCACTGATCAGGCCATGTTCTCTGCCGATGGGACGAAGTTGCTCACGCACACCGGAGGAGTATTACGCTCGTTCAACAGCATCCCTTGGAAAGATCAGCCTAATGCGGAGAGCAAGAAGGGGCCATAGGCCGAAACCCTGAGTTCCGCCTTTGCATCCGCGCTCATTGCGAGGATCCCCGCCGCCATCAGTCGGTACCGCGTCATCGGAGCTGAGAAGGGTTCTCCCGACTGTAGCTTCTTGACTTCCGCGATTAACTCTGCGTCCCGAAGGATTACGCCAAGGACTCCTTGCAGGTGATCGCCGAAGGGGCCGTCGGACAGGGAGCATGTCGCCTCAAGTTCGGCGACCGTGCCGCCTTGACTGAGGAAGGCAAGGGAGCGCCGGGTGAGGAACGGATGGCCGTTAGTCGTCCGGTAGGCGGCTTCGACCACCTCCCGTGAAGTGATGGCGTAACATGCGGCAAGCTCGCCGACCTCGGCTCGGGAAAAGTCCCTTAGTGGAAGCCGCACGCCCACGTTGAACGGCGACTGGTTCAAGTCGGTTATAAAGAGGTGGGCCTCGGTGGCGTAGGCCAGCATAAGCGTCAACTTGCTCCAGGGTCCCCCTGGGTCGAGCGCTCGCCGGTTGTGCCAACTGCGGAGCAACCCAAAGAAATCGTTCGCGTACGATCGCCCGAACAAGCGATCAGCTTCGTCGATTGCCCAACAAACGTGGCCGTCGACCAGTTCGAGCAGTCTGCCCATGACCACGTCTAGATTCATGTTGGGCCCGAGCCAGCTACTCCACAGCGCGGACAAGTCGACCTCCACCTTCAACTGGGTGGCAACACTGTGGGCAAGCGCCTTGTAGAAGCGCTCCTCATCCGTCAGCTGCGACTCGCCGATAGACTGAAAATCGTTCAGCACGGTGGCGTCTCCATTTGCCCGAGCAAACTCCAGCGACCGTGCGAGGAGCGAGCTCTTGCCCACCTGTCGCGGACCCTGAAGCAGGATCACGCTCTCACCCCGAGTGAGGCAGGTTTCAACATGAGAGTCGGCATGCCGCCTGATGTAATAAGGCGAAGTGACCGACATCGCGCCCCCGGAATCGGACTCAACCGGGACCGAGCGAGGTGACAACCCCTTTACGGATACGACACCGTGAATGCTCCCATTCAACGCCTCAAGGGCGGCAGCCGAGGGGCGCTCGCCCCAGTTATCGTCCATCATCCGCTCCAGGTCCTCGTATTGGCGCAGCGCTTCCGTTTCTAGTCCCGCTCGACGGTAGCTACGGATAAGCGCGATTTGGATGTCTTCTCGATTCGGTGCCAGATGTATGGCGCTTCGGGCAACCCTGATAGCCTCCTTTGCCTGCCCGGATTCAACTTTACAGTAACAAAGCATCTCGACGCACTGACCAAAGCGCTCCTCGTATTCTAGGCGGTACGGATAGACCCAGCCGTCGTCGAGTGAACTCAACAGGGGGCCCCGATACTCGGTCACGGCCGCCTGCAAGAGATCTTCATCGAGCCCGTTCAGGCCTCGTTCGCTGAAATCCAAGAAGCGAGAAGTGTCGGCGTCAATCATCTCCTGCCGACACCACACCACATTGCGCCTCGTGGCAATCACCGCGATGCTATCGTTGTCTGCTTCAAGCGCATCTCGCACGTCGGCGATCGACCTGCGCAGATTTTGGGCCTGTCGATTCGCGTCGCTCTCGGGCCAAAACGTCTCCTCGAGGAAGAAGCGCGATACCTCAGCTCCTCGATGCAACAAGAGGTACGCCAAGACGGACTTGCAGGTCTTGGATCGGAATTTCGGGTGCTCTCCTTGTCTGTCAAAGATTTCGAAGACGCCCAACATACGGACGCCCCAGACGTTTCCTTGCTCCGTTTGCACAACGCATTGTACATGACCACCCGCAGAACTTTACAGGTAGTGGAGAGTGCTGGACGCACCTCGGAACCCGGGCGTTTCTGCAGGACACCTTCTCTAATCGCTTCGTCAGGCTTCCATTGCCAACCGATAGACTTCGTCCGGCTGCGATCGGGTCTCTGCGCCAAACCACGCGACAACACCCTGAGCCAAGCCGTCCCCGAGTGCTTGGGCAGCGCACCATGTTCTTCACGATGCCTCTCATTTAGATACGCGGCACTTCTAGGCGATGACTGACCTGGATCCGTTGCTCCCGCTGATTCCGGACAACGAGGATATCCACAGGTGCCGTTGCCGGCAACTTCAAGATGGCTTGCGTCATCTCCGTCAGATTGCGTAGGCGCTGCCTTCCGATTTGCACGATCAGATCGCCGCGCCGGAAGTCCTTGAGCACCTCGCCTTGTGGGGTCGAGTCGATCACCACGCCTCCACGGTCTTGGGCGACACCAAAGGCGGAAAACTCCATCGCGCTCAAGTCCCGGATCGTGGCCCCGTGCCACCTGACCGCTACCGGAGGCAACTGCCCTTGAACGATTTGCTGAACGGGCGGAATCTCTGGGCGCTTCGCGAGCTTCCTCAGATGGGCGGGGCGCACCCCGAACCGGTCCATCGGGAAGTTGCGGAAGCCGAGCTTCTTTGCCGGCGAAGTGTCTTTCACCCTGAAATCGCCGTTCGCGGGGTCAATGAACTCGGGGTCGCCTACCAGCGAATGCTCGTCGCAACCTTGTGGGCGAAAACGATCCCGGATGGACTCCGGAGCCGAGAAGAGGTTCCGGTCGACGTTCTTGCCCCACTTCCCGGAGGGCATTCCTCCGGCGGGTTGATAGGCATCGAACACGATGTTCCGCTCGAACACATCTCCGCTGGCTTCATACCAGCAATGGGGGTGCAACGAGTTGTTCAGGATGACGTTGTTCCGGACGATACGGCCGAAGCCTTCCCGCAGCTTGAGGCCACCTTTCAGGAGCACGTTGTTCTCGATCAGATAGTGGCTACTGCCGTCATCCAAATCGATGTCCCAACCGTGGTCGCAGCGCCAACGGTTTCCCCGGATCACGTTTGTCAGGACCATATCCAGTTTGGGAAGGGCGGGGTCTTTGTCCACTTCTCGGTTCACGATATCCATGTTGGGATGCCAGAAGCGGTCTCGACCCCACGAGTTGAAGCTTCCGTGATCGCCGGTTTCCAAAACGGTGTTGAAGACATCGCAGCCTTCGATCACATGCCCGCCCCAAGTGCCTTCCGAAATGTTGATCCCGGCGCGGGGTACGTCATAGATCGAGCAGTGACGCACGGTGATGTTCATGGACATGGAGATCTGGATGGGAGCCGTTTGCTTCTCGTCTCTCCCGGTCCGCGTGATGATGCAGTCCTCGACCAAGCAGTCCTTCGGGAAGTTCTCTGAACGGGGGCCAGGGGTCCGGTCCAGATCGTCGTAGTTGAACGCTTGGCCATAGGAGAACAGCGGGCTACGGACGGACTCGGGATCGCCCACGAACGCAATCCCGTTCGCTCCGCTGTCCTGAATCACACATCGCCGAATCTGGAGCCCACGATTCCAGCGATTGACAAAGATGGTGTTTCCGCCGACTTGATCGAACCAGCAGTCTTCGATGCGCAGGTTTTCCGAGCCTTCGATCAGAATGGCACCCCCGCGGTAGACGGTCCAGTCGCTGCGGAGGAGGGGCTCCTTGTTCTCCATGAAGGTGCGAGCTGCTTGCCGAAATCGAATACCGCGGATGACGACGTTCTGGACCGGCCGCTTCTGGTTGCCATCCACCTCGATGAGATGTTTGAGACGCACCGCACTGACTTCAGCCTGATTGAGGTCGATTCCGTTTTCTGGGATGCACATCAGCGTGCGGCGCGCGACATCGAAGAAGAACTCTCCAGGAGCGTCGAGTTCCTCCCGAATGTTCTCAACCATGCGGTACCGGGGATGCATCGGCCCCGGTCGGTTGTTCTGCCATCCGCCGAGCATCTCGAGAGAGCCGTCATCCTTTTTGCCGGTGATCCTCCAGTGCATGTCTCCCCATAACGCGGGGTGCATGGCATGGACATAGCCCCCCGTTGGGTTCGACCACTTTGCGAGCCTTTCTGGAGAGAGCGCATCACGGCGCGGGTCTGGCTCGCTCGTGTGGACGAGGTCCCACGCGTCAAAGACCGCTTTGCCGGGGTCAGCATTGGGGTACCTGGCCATCCGCTGACGGCGGCCGTTGATCCAGAGTTGGTCGAAGTTGACAACATCGGTAGTCGCTTCCCAATGGTCTCCTACCTTTTGCCAACTGAGTTTCAAAGGCTCGCCACCCGAGAGGACCGGCTCTTCGCCGGGCGCCGCTTCAATTAGAAGGTGGGAATCTTCGCTGGTCAGGCGAAGGGGGCGGGAAAGATAGTGGAGCCCCTCTCGGAGGACGATCCGCCCACCGCCACTCACACGTAGCCTCTGCTGGGCGACTTGGATGGACTTCACAGGAGCCGCCACTGTACCGGCGCCTCGATCATCTCCCATTGGGCTGACGTAGATCACCATTGAAGTCACGATCAAGGACGCAAGAGTCATTGTCCACGATTCTACCGACGCCGGGAAGCGTGGTGGAGATTGGTGGACGCACTCAAAACCGTACCGAGACAGCCGTGACCATCCAAGTGGGACGAATCTCAAACACGTCTAAGCCCGGTCCGGCTACTCTTCTGCTTGCGGAAAGTGAACCGCTGAGCGTGCTCCTGCTCCGAAGGTTGTGTCTGAATCCGATCGAGCCAACCTTGAGATGCCTGTATAGTGAAAGGACCATTAAATTCTTATCATGGGATTGCCAGTCAAAACAACTCACTCTTCGTCCAAGCGAAGAGTGAGTTGTTGAAGCTGCTGCATATCGCAGCTACCGGTTAGGGGCTACGAATCCAGGCACGCTTCCCTTGAACGACATGATCAGCGATGGTATCAAGCTCCTGCCCATAGGATCACCATTGATCGGACCCTGAGTGCCGTCGGTGTACACATCAAACTGTACGTTGCTTGAGTTCTGCGTTACGCTGAAGTCATTATCGTTAGCGACGAGGAGTGCATAAGTTCCATCTCGTAGCTCGGGACCAATCAGCAGGCCTTCGATCTTCTCGGGCATCGTAATGCTCCTGTTGCTGATCTCGGCGAACACATCCAGATACAGTTGCTTTTGGACAGGAGCGACGCCTTCAGGCAACGTCGTGGTATGCCCGATCAAACTCATGTTCGCAACATTCGTAGCACCGGAGATGTTGATTCGGAAAACACGCTTGCTCCCGACCGGATTGGTGGAGAGCGGATCATCTACGCCTCTTCCGCGATTGTCCCGTTCAATAACAAAGAACTCGTTTTCGTTGATAGCAACAATTCCACTGCAGCCTATGTTTCTGCCTTGGGCCGTTGCCGTGAAGTCGAATGCCGTGCCCGGAATCCTCGCATTGATCTCCGCCAAGGTCTCAAGCTGATACACATACTGCCGGGTGCTGACGCCTGAGGCCACATCGTACTCCACGATCCGGACGTTACGGCTTCGGCGTCCTTCTCCGGCTGTGGGCCCCTCATTGATGAGTGGATCTTGAAGGATTGCGAACAACTTGGTACCGTCTGGGCTCATAGTGAGTCCTTCGTAGCCACGATTGTCTTGACGACCTGCGGTGAGAGTTCCTCGACCACTCACGTAATCAAGGATATTGCCGGCGTACGGCGCAATATTCGACGGGACCTCGAATGCTCTTACAAATCGAGCTTCGACAGTCCCATCCAAGAGCTCGAAGCGACGGAACTCATAGACGGACGGACCGTACTCGTCACTGATGTAGAAGTTGCCGTTGGGAGCAATGGCAAGTCCTTCAGGATCGAAACTGAGGCCAAGTGTCGATACATTGCCGTTTAGCAACAGGGGGTTCAACCCGTTGAACGGCTGGAATCCGTCGGCCGTCTTGAACTTGATTGTCTGTTGCAGTCTGAAGTTGCTAATCTTGCCGGTCTTCCCGTCAAAATTGACTTTGGCTTTGTGCACACGAGTTTCATAGCTGATGACGCCACCGCCTGGACCTCTGTCAGCCAAGGTGTAAAGCGTATGGCTCCGGCGATCGTACGCCAGATCGGAACCCATTCCAAGTCGGTTGACGTTTGCGCCAATACCGGGAACAAGATCCACGGCTTCCCCCGGAATCTCGATGGTATTCACAAGCTCAACGGCATTCGCCGAAGGGACCAAGAGTAGGGCCGACAATGCGCCAAGCCAAGTAGAACGTCTGAGGTCTTTCATAAACGGTCCCAATGTGGCATCGAAGAAACCGTCATAACGCATGGTTAGCAATCCGATAACCTCACGCTAATGCTGGCACCGCATTTTCGAAGTGGATTGCTCGTCGGGTTGGCTCTGTTTGTTCCATGATGACAACTTCGCGTCGCTCCTGTAAGAAATCCGAGAGAAGATGATTCGCTCCATTTCGCCAGTTAGGTTTTCGCTGGCGTCCTGGCGTGACGCACTTCGAACCCCGAGACTCGCCATGGGACCGTCGGGCACTCCGCCTTTACGCGGTCGGGCTCAGGCGAATAGACTGGGTTGCCCTCCGACGAAGCCACCGGGACCCGACTGAATATCGGTACGCCGCGCAAAGGAGTAAGGTTGATACATGCTTCTCCTTGTGGCGGCGTTGATACAGCCTGCGACTAGACCGAACATCGTCATGATCTTCTCGGACGATCATGCGCGGCAGGCAATTTCAACTTACGGATCCCGGCTGAACGCCACGCCTGAAATTGATCGCTTGGCCAAGGAGGGCGTTCGCTTCGACCGGCACTACACGACGAACCCTCTCTGCGCACCAAGTCGGGCATCACTGCTTACCGGCAAGTACGGCCACCTGAACGGGATCATTGATAACGGTTCTGCCTTCGACGGTTCTCAAGAGACGTTTCCGAAGCTCCTTCAAGCCGCCGGATTTCGAACGGCCGTGATCGGAAAGTGGCATCTGGCGTCCGACCCGACCGGCTTTGACGACTGGGAGGTGCTTCCGGGCCAGGGTGACTACTATAACCCCCAGTTCCTCACCCCTCAAGGCAAGACGGTTGAGCACGGATACGTGACGGAGATCATCACCCAGAAGGCCCTCGACTGGATTGGGCAGCAGAACGGCAAGCCGTTCTTCTTGCTCGTCGGGCACAAGGCACCCCATCGGAACTGGATGCCGGGCCCGAGGCAGATGAAGCTGTTCAGCGATCGGATCTTCCCCGAACCTGCCACCTTGAGGACGGATTACGAGAGCCTCTCCACCGCGGCAAAGACAGTAAAGATGCGCCTCGACAAGAACATTCGGCCTGCCGAAGACCTGATGGTCGACTACGTGCCGCCTCGAATGGATGCCAACCAGCAGGCGGCATGGAAAAAGGCGATGGCCTCCCAGGATGCGGCCTATCGCCGCCGGCTCGCCGAAACAGGGGACCTCCTCGGCGTTAACTACCAGCGCTACCTCCAGCAGTACCTCCGGTGCGTGGCCGGGGTCGACGAGAGTGTTGGTCAGATCTACAGCTACCTGGATAAGCACAAGCTGCTTCAGAACACCGTGGTGATTTATGCCTCGGACCAGGGGTTTTTCCTAGGAGAGAACGCATGGTACGACAAGCGCTGGTTCTACGAGCCCTCGTCGGGCACGCCCCTTATCGTCCGCCCTCCGGGCCGCGCCAAAGCTCCCCGAGAGGTGACATCGCTGACCAGCAACATCGACCTGGCGCCGACGCTCCTCGAGATGGCCGGTGTGACGCCGCCGAAAGCGATGCAAGGAAAGTCCTTTGCGCCGCTCCTCGACGGTCGGAAGATTGAAACTGGAGAGCTGGCGGTTTACGGCCATTTCTACGAAAGTGATGACGGAGACCACCAAGCGCCGAAGTACGTGGCCATCACAACCGTCAGGCACAAGCTGATCTACTACTACGAGTTGAACGAATGGGAGATATTCGATCTCTCGAAAGATCCCAACGAGACACGAAACCTCTGGCCCTCCAAGGTGAATCCGAACGTAAGGGCAGAGCTCTTGCGCAAGCTGATCGCCCGACAACGCGAACTTGAAGAGGATCCGATCATGATCGATAGGGTTGAGGGGGCCATTCGGACGTTTCGTGGCTGAAACTCCGCTCGAATCGTCTTCCTCGACGGTGTGAAAGGATGGTGTGTGCCGCCCTTGTTGCCATCGACTATTCTTCGTTGCGGAAAGTCGACGGTTTAATGGCGGTCAGGCTCCCGGAATCCTGCATTCGAAGCAAGCCATTGCGCCAAGACGAGGCCGTCGTCAATGACAGGGCGGAAGGAAACGCGTTAACCGGACCAGGGCACTCCTACCCAAGCGCTTTCAGTACGAGCGGCAGACCCTTGGCTCGGGCTATGGCCGTCCTGACAAAGCTAGCGGCTGACATGCCCCGGGCTCCGCACTTCGCTACCCTTGGTCTTCGTCCGGGAGTCCCCCAGTTCTCTTCGGCCGATCTCGATCATCCGAAGAAGTCGCTTGACGACGTCCGGATGCTGGTCGGCCACGTTCGTCGTCTCGCCCGGATCAGTCTTTAAGTCAAAGAGCGAGATCCCGATCTCAGCGGTCACCTCTCCTGCAGGCTTGCCGCCCGTGCCCGCGGGCAGAGTTTGGTGACGATGCTTGTGAGGAACGTGCAGCTTCCAATCCCCACTGCGAATTGCTTGAAGCTCGTCTGGCCAGAAGTAGTAGAACCACTTCCAGGGCGTCCTTACTCCGGGCTCGCCGAAGATCAACGGCCGGATGTCGTGGCCGTCGATCTGGGCCGCGGGAAGCTTCGCGTTTGACAGAGCGGCGAGCGTCGGCAAGAGGTCCATGGTCGTGGCGACTTCGTCGGTTGCCTTTCCGGCCGGAACTCTTCCAGGCCAGAGAAAGATCCCCGGCACCCGGAAACCCGCCTCAAAGGCTGTGCCTTTGCCTTCGCGAAGCCCTCCCGTCGAGCCCGCATGGTCACCATAAGGGCGCCAAGGGCCGTTGTCGGATGAGAAGAAAATAAGACTGTCCTTCTCCAAGCCGGTCTCGTTCAAGGCCCTCCGAATCTCGCCCACCGACCAATCAATCTCTTGGACAACGTCACCATAGAGGCCGGCACCGCTCTTCCCCAAGAAACGTCTGCTCGCGGCGATGGGCACATGTGGCATCGAATGGGGCAGGTAAAGCAAGAACGGACGATCTTTATTCTTGCGGATGAAGTCGGTAGCAAAGCGCGTGTACTTTGCCGTGAGCTGTGCCTGATCCTCGAGGGTCTTGATCTCTTCGACCGGTGTGTCGTCTCGATGGAGCCAGAGCGGAGGCCAGTTCTTCCCGTTGGCGGGCCACATGTCGTTCGAATAGGGCAGACCAAAGAAAGTGTCAAACCCCTGGTGGGTAGGCATGAGGTTTCCCACACCAAGGTGCCACTTGCCGATACAAGCAGTGACATAGCCAAGCGGCTTTAGCATGCTGGCGATGTTGGTTTCCTGCGGGTTCAGGCCCGTCATGGAGTCAGGGTTCAGCACCTGCGGCACGCTGACACGAGTCGGATAGCAACCCGTGAGCAGGGAGGCGCGAGAAGGGCTGCAAGCCGGTGAGGCGACATAGAAGTTTGTGAAACGCATCCCGTCCTTGGCCATGCGGTCCAGGTTTGGCGTCTTGTAAGCCTTGTTGCCGTACAAGCTCAAGTCTCCGTAGCCCATGTCGTCGCAGAAAATCACGACGAAGTTGGGAAGGCGAGGGGCCGCCGTCAAGACGAGAGCCGCAAGTCCGAGAATCACGAGTCCATTCTACTGCCGATATGTTGATTCAACGACCCACATTCGAATGGCCCGACGCGGGAAGTTGAACTGATCCAACCGGAAGCCCATGTCGTCTATGCTTTCATGGTGAGGCGGATCAATAAATGAAGAGATTGGGAGTCAGCATGGTCGCTCTGCTCGCTGTTGCGGGAGGGGTTACTCTTCCCGGCTCTCAGCGAGCAGAGGTAAAAGGGGGCCCCGCCAAGCCGAACATCGTCCTGATCGTAGCAGACGACCTGGGCTTTGGTCAGCTTGGATGCTACGGAGGAAAGGGCATCCCAACACCCCGTATCGACTCGATCGCGAAGGACGGAGTTCGCTTGACGGACGGCTATGTCAGTTGCCCGGTCTGCGCGCCAACCCGAGCCGGTCTCTTGACCGGAAAGTACGGCCCCCGATTCGGATTCGAGTTCAACCCCGGGCCGGAACAGGCGGCATCGGCCAATTTTGGGTTGCCGAAGACGGAGAAAACCCTGGCAGAGCGCCTCAAGGCGGAGGGTTATGCAACCGGAATGGTGGGCAAATGGCACTTGGGCTACAAGGATGGGCTCAATCCTCTCGATCGTGGCTTCGGCAGCTTCTTCGGTTTCCTTGGCGGCGCGCACAGCTATCGCGGCAACGCGAAGGGAGGCTCAATTCTTCGTGGAAGAGAAAAGGTTGCCGAGCCCACGTATCTGACTGACGCGTTCGCACGCGAAGCGGTCGGGTTCGTCGAAGCCAATAAGAGCCGGCCTTTCTTCCTCTACATGCCGTTCAACGCCGTCCACGCACCCCTGCAATCACCTCCCCGGCTTGCAGATCGTCTGACCGCCTATGCCAACGAAAAACGTCGGACGTTCGCCGGCATGCTCATGGCCATGGATGAGGCCATCGGCAGGGTCCTCGACAGCCTCCGCAAGAACGGGCTAGATGAGAATACGCTCGTGATCTTCATCTCGGACAATGGTGGCCCGACCCCCCAGACCACCTCCTCGAACGGGCCGCTCCGGGGCTTCAAGGGCCAGACCTGGGAGGGCGGGATCCGGATCCCGCTGATGTTCCGCTGGAAAGGGCACCTGCCAGCAGGTACGGAGTTCAAGAAGCCTGCAATCTCACTTGACTTGGTCCCCACCGTAATGCAGGCGGTAGGCGCGCCGGTAACGCGAAAAGACGGGCTCGACGGCGTGGACCTCCTTCCATATCTTAGGGGGGACAAAAAGAGAAGTCCGCACGATGTCCTTTACTGGCGGTACGGGCAGCAGAGCGCCATTCGGGAAGGCGACTGGAAGCTGGTCACCGCTCAGGGGGCTACGGACGCTCTCTTCAACCTATCAAAGGACATCGGCGAGCAGCAGGACCTCGCATCCAGCGAGCCGTCCAAGGTGGTAGCGTTGAAGGCAAAATGGCAGGCATGGTCAAAGACCCTCCAGAGTCCTAAATGGGGAGGAAAGGGCGGGAGAATGGAAGACTGATGACTTGCCTCAGAGCCAGACCAACGAGGAAGGACGGGAAGGTGTCGCGATGAACAAGTACAAGTTTGGCGTGCCTTTCAAATCGGTGCGCAGGCCCCGCACATTCCACCTGCTTGCCAAACCCACGGGCGCGGTCTGCAACCTTGACTGCATCTACTGCTATTACCTTTCCAAGGAGACACTCTATCCGGGGTCGCCATTCCGCATGACGGACGAGGTGCTCGGGGGCTATATCTCGCAGCTTCTCGAGGCGAACGAGGCGCCCGAGGTGCAGATCGCGTTCCAAGGCGGCGAACCCACACTAATGGGGCTTGAGTTCTTTGAGAGGGCGGTAAAGTTGGCGCAGATTCACCGCAAGCCCGCGCAAAGCCTGGCCTTCAGCCTCCAGACCAATGGAACACGCATCGACGAAGCCTGGTGCGAGTTTTTCAAAAGGAACAAGTTCCTCGTGGGGCTTAGCATCGACGGCCCGAAGGAGGTCCACGACACCTTCCGACTGAATAAGGGTGGCAAGGGAACGTTCGATCGGGTCCTAGAGGCGTGGGAGCTGATGATGCAAGAGGGGGTGGATGTCAACATTCTATGTACGGTCCATTCGGCCAACCAGAACCGAGGGCTGGAGGTGTACCGGTTCTTTCGGGACGAGCTTGGAGCCGAGTTCGTGCAGTTCATCCCCATCGTGGAGCGCGCGACCCCCGAGAACTTCGAGATCGCGGAGAAAGGCTGGCACGAGAAGGCAGGCGGGGAGCGGCCCTTGTACGAACAGACCGGTAGCCTCGTGACGAACAGGTCTGTTAGCCCGGAGGCCTATGGGCAGTTTCTGTGCGAGGTCTTCGACGAGTGGGTCCGGCGGGACGTCGGCAAAGTGTTCGTGCAGATGTTCGACGTCACGCTGGGGGCCTACTTCGGGATGCACTCATTGTGCATTTTTGCGCCGACTTGCGGCGAGGCGCTGGCGCTAGAGCACAACGGGGACGTCTATTCCTGCGACCACTTCGTCGAGCCCAAGTATAGGTTAGGCAACATTCTGGAAGAACGCATGGCTACGCTTGTCGAACTTCCGCAACAGAAGCGATTCGGGAGAGACAAGCGGGATACCTTGCCCCCAATGTGCCGGACCTGCGACGTCAGGTTTGCCTGCAACGGTGGCTGTCCGAAGGACCGCTTCGCGATGACTCCCGACGGTGAACCGGGCCTCAACTACCTTTGCCCCGGCTTGATGGCCTTCTTCCGACACACCCAGCCCCAGATGAAGAGGATGGCGGATCTTGTCCGACGAGGGAAACTCGCCGCGGAGATCATGTCCTCCTCCCTATAGTTGAGTTCCCGATGATATCTCTGGGCGCGGTTCAAGTGTTGCGGTATCGCCAACCCCGATGTAAAGGTACATCACGCATAAAGACGGTCTGCTCAATCTTCACCTTCACCGTTGCGGCGCGTTGCGTGCCGTAAGGTGCCCCTGGGATGGCAGCCCACCTGCCGCCTTTCGCAACTCTTCGAGACGTCGGCGCATTCGACCCAAGAGCAATGCTTGCTTCGGATCATGGGCGAGATTAGCGAGTTCTCTTGGATCCTTCTTGAGGTCGTGCAGGAACTCATACACCGGTGTTTGCGTGAAGTATCGGGCATACACGTAACGCTCATCCCGCACCCCCTCCCATTTTGGAATGTCGGGATTCTCGAGAAGATGCTCGCAGAAGAAGTCGCGCCGCCATCGTGTCTTCTCCCCCCTGACCAGAGGCGCCAAGCTGCGGCCTTGGCAACTCTTGGGAACCTTTATGCCGACTAGTTCCAACAACGTTGGTGCAATGTCGATGTTAAGGGCCATCTGCTCCGCTGACGTGCCCCGGCGATTGGTCGGCAACCGGGGATCGACGATTAGCAGCGGTACACGCAGCGACTCCTCGTAGTGCACCCACTTGCCGGAAAAGCCGCGCTCGCCCAAGAAATAGCCGTTGTCAGACATGAAAACGATGATCGTGTTGTCGACGAGTCGCTTGCGCTCTAACTCCGCCAGGAGCCGGCCAATTTCGTGGTCGACACCGGAGATCATGCGATAGTAGGCGCGCACGTTCTTGGTGTACTTCTCCTGCGTTTCGAATTGCCAAAACCAGCGGATGCGGTTCATTGCCTTGCGGAGGAACTCCGGCTCTGCCTCGAAGTACTTCTTCTCGATAGGTGGTGGAAGCGGGATGGGGACCGCGTCGTACATCCGATCAACGGTCTTGGGCCAAGGATAAAGGTCGTCCAGACTGCCATCCTCGGCATGAGGGCTGTTAAAGAAAACGGAAAGGCAGAATGGCTGCTGAGGGGGCCCATTTCCTAAGAACTCGATCGCTCTATCCGTGGCAATCTGGTCGATGTGTCTGATCTCGCCAGACGGCTTTTTACGCAAAAAGGGGTAGCCGATCGGATGCAACGAGTCGAACATCTTGGACTCCTGCCCCTTGTCGACCACAACTCCGAACTTGCCGACCAGACCCGTTCGATAACCCGCCTGGCGCAACTGGGACGGGTAGCTGTTCTCGCACAGTTGGGTGCCGAGCGGTGGCGTGCCAAAGGTGTACCCGTGTTTTCGCTCGAAGCAGCCGGTTAAGATCGACGCCCGACTGGCGGCACAGATTGGCGACGTCACAAAGCAGTTTGGGAACTGGACCCCCCTCTGGGCAAGACGGTCCAAGTTGGGAGTCTTCAGAACTGGGTGGCCCCGGTAGCCCAGGGCATCGTAGCGTTGGTCGTCGGTGAGAACAAACAGGATGTTGGGTTTCTGGACCTCGGTTTGCATGGAAGCAACTCCGAGTCCCACGATTCCCAGGGCAATAGAAGCAATCCCCATCAAACAACTCTCGGCCCTAACAGCAGAAGTTTAGCAGGTGCGGCTCCCACTTACCCAACTCCCGCGTGCTGGGGAAGGTCTTGCGAGGGCCTGAACTTGGTGGAGATTAGTGGTCGCTCTTAGAACTGCCTAAGTTTCCCCTCGCCGCCAGCTTCTTCACGGTAGGGGCGTTTTTGTCTGAATCCGGGCTCTTGCCCAAACTCCTCCGAACCTATTCTGCAAGATTGTCTGTGATTCGATCACGGACAGTACCGGCAAGGATGTTGTAGCCTCATCTTAGGTCCATGGCCGAAGGGAGCACCGCTGGACCATCCTGGACGCACTCCTGAGGAACTCATCCTGATAGCGACTGAGTCTGCAGTGATTTTGGCATAGGTTGCGCAACGCGGCCAGGTGCCAAATCCCACCATCCCCCTTTGATGCAATAATGACCTAAGCCAGCGTGGCAAGAGATGACACCGGTGGATAAAAACGTCTGGCCTCCTGACTGTGCAGTTTGGAACGTTAGGCTCTTCGGGCGACTCGAGGTAGTTTCTGCTTCGAAAGAGATAGCCCGCTTTCAGTCACGAACAGCTCTTTCCCTTTTTGCCTTTTTGTTGGTCAACAAGGCCAATGAATACTCCCATGATCAGCTGTATGGTTTGTTCTGGCCTGATCGCGATGGCGATCGGCAGGCGCAAAATCTGCGACGGGCAATCGCCGATCTTCGCAAGGTCCTAGAGCGGGGTCTTCCACTGGGCTCCGTTATCGTGACGCGGAAGAGCCACGTGTCCCTACGCCAGGATCGGATCGCGACCGATGTTGAGAAGTTCCTCGAACTGACCCATCCGAGTCCAAGCGCGTGCTCTCAGGAGCGGCTCGCAGAAGCGATTGGTCTGTATTCCGGTCCCTTGTTGGCACCCATCTCCGCGAGTTGGACGCTGGACCGCCGCATGGAGTTAGAAGAACGTTACGGCCAGGCCGTGAACACCCTTTGCAAGATCCTGATCGAACAGGCAAGTTTGAATGAAGCGATCAATATCGGCCGTGCGGCCGTGGTGATCGCTCCGAACCGGGAAGACGTACACATCGCTTTGATGCAAGCGTATCGCTCGGCGGGTATGGAGGTCGAGGCACTTCGTCAGTTCGAGGAACTCGAAAGGATATTGGATGAGACGTGGGGCGAAGCGCCTTCTCTGCGGGCTCGCGAGGCCCTTGAGGCAACGTTCGAGGACAGCCACGCGGGAATGCATAACCTCCCTGCCCAGCTAACGAGCTTCATTGGCAGGAAAGACGAGATCAAAGAGGTTCTTGAGCTGCTCTCTCATACACGCTTGCTCACGTTGACGGGAAGTGGCGGATGTGGCAAGACAAGGCTGTCGTTGCAGGTTGCGGACAAAATGCTCGGCAAACTCAGGGACGGCGTTTGGTTCGTTGCGTTCGCAGCTTTATCAGCCCCGAACCTCGTCGCTCAAACCACCGCCGCCGTCTTTGAGGTTCACGAAGAGCCGGGCAAAGCGGTCGAGCAGACTTTGATTGAGCACCTGGAGTCCAAACGGCTGTTGTTGGTTTTCGACAACTGCGAGCACCTGATCGGCGCCTGCGCGCACCTCGCCGACTCCATTTTGCGGCGGTGCCCCGGTGTCCGAATCCTAGCGAGCAGTCGAGAAGCCTTGGCCATCGGTGGAGAGCAGTGTCACCGGGTGCCCTCTATGTCGCTTCCCGGTACTGAGGGCCCCATTCAGCCGGAAGGCCTGCTTGAATACGAAGCCGTCAGTCTGTTCGTCGACCGAGCGCGGGCATTCCGACCGTTCGATTTGACTGAAGTCAATGCGCCACCATTGGTTTCAATTTGTAGGCGCCTAGATGGTATTCCGTTGGCAATTGAACTTGCGGCGTCAAGAACTCGCTCAATGTCGCTTGAAGACATTGAGCGTAACCTTGACAAGCGATTTGAGCTATTGACCGGCGGCAGCCGCGTGGCACTGCCTCGCCAGCAAACCCTAAGAGCGCTCATCGAATGGTCGTTTGACCTGCTGGCAGATCAGGAGAAACGCTTGTTCGAGCGTCTGTCCGTCTTTGCCGGCGGATTCACGATGGACGCTGCTGAGCGCATTTGTTCTGGGGAAGGAATCGAACCAGCCGAGGTATTCAGCCTTCTGACCGCGCTGGTTGACAAGAGCCTTGTTGTCGCCTACTCACCCGAAGGTACATCACGGTATACATTTCTCGAGTCAGTCCGGCAGTACGCGTGGGACAGGCTCGGAGAAACAGGCACTGCAGACGTTTGGCGTCTGTGTCATGCCGAATACTTTGCAGAGTTGGCTCGGGCCCATCAGGATTGGAAGAATGATCCCGACCCACACGCGCATCACCAAAGTATTTTGCGAGAAGTCGATAACTTGCGAGTTGCATTGGCTTTCGGAGCGGAAGCAAATGGCCCGGCACGTCTGCTTGTGACTCTTTGCGCGTCCTTAGCCAAACATTGGGGTTATTTGGGCATGTTTTCGGAAGGAAAGGCTTGGATGGCCGAAGCGCTTAAACACCGCGGGAATCCAGCCGTTCATGACCTTTGGACATCGTTGCTGCTCAATGGTGGCTGGCTCGCCCACTCAGACAATGAGTCTGAACGCGCTCGTGGTCTCTATAAGGAGGCAGCCAGTCTGTCTACGGAAAATCCCGAGAACGCTGCCTATGCCCTCTGTGGACTTGGGCTGATCAGGTATGTCCATGACCTCGATATTGCTGGCGCTTGTGACGTGTTTGAAGACGCCATACGGCTCATCGGTCAGGAAAGCGAATTCTGGCTGTTGCAGTCGCTTCGACTCAATCTGGGGGCGGCTCTCCGGGACTGTGGCCGCTATCTCAGCTCAGAGGAACACATGCGATGGAGTTTGAACAGTATGGTTCCGGGTAGTCATAACCGTGCGAACTGTCTCATGGCCCTTGGCCGTCTCAATCATTACCAATGCAAGTTCGAACATGTCGAGCCGCTTCTTCGCGATGCATTGGAGATCAAGGCAAGGTTGGGAATCGTGCCCGACACCTTGGCATGGCTGGCAACCCATTTCTTGGATATTGGCGAGTACGAGAAAGCGCGTGACTACTTCGAGGAGTCAGCGGCTCAAGCCAGCGACTTGAGTTCTCGGATAAGGGTTTCTTACCCGCTCGCAGGATTATGTTGGAGCCTTGCCAAGCTCAAACGCCTCGAGGGCTCAGGATCCGCGTTGCGGCAATCGTTTGATTGTCTGTCGCGCTCTGGTCCCGACCATATTATGCGTTCTACCGCCTTCGCCTTTGAAGCGGGAGTCGCCCTCGGTCTTGCGTGCGGCATGCACTTGGAAGCGGCGCAAATGCTGGGTGCTGCCATCCAACTGAGGGAAGCCGACACTGAGTTCCTCCACCCCTACCTCATCAGGCGGCACGAGAACTTCTCCGGGGAACTCAAGCAGCAGCTCAGTGAACAGGATTTCAATGAATCGGTCGCCGTCGGCCGAACCCTCTCGGTCGGAGGCGCTACCAAGATCATCGATCGCCTCGCGCCGCGTTTGAGTGAAAGCGCCTGAGCCCTCTGAATGGCTTCCCAAACTCATCACGGATTGATCACACTTCGTTCGCTAATATGTTCTTCACGGGCACAAGCCAGCGGGCTGGGCCCGGAGGGAAAGTAACGATGAGACGACAAAGCAAACTTTTAGGAGTCACCGCCGGAGTGGCGACACTCATGGTGTCTGGGCTCTTGATGGGCTTCACCAGCGAGATGGCTTCAACGCCTGCGGGAGGGGCGATGAAATCCCCTCCATTCGTGTTGGGCCCGATGATATTCGTGAGCAACCGGAGCGGAATCATTAACGGCACCCCGAACGGCAATGATCTTTGGACGATGAACGCGGATGGAACAAATCCTCAGCCTCTTACCGACAACGACTTTGCTGAATATGAGCCCCAGTGGTCTCCAGACGGGTCAAAGATCGCGTTTACGAGCAACGAAACTGGGAACTGGGACGTTTACACGATGGACCCTGTGCTCGGCTCGGTGCCTCTGAACCTTACCAACAGCTCCTCGTACGATTTCGGTTCCACGTGGTCTCCAGACGGGTTGAAGATCGCTTTCGCTTCCGATCGCGAATCCCCGGGTTCGGGGATTCAGAAGATCTACGTGATGAACGCGGACGGCACGGGCACCCCGACGAGGCTCACCAACAGCGCGGGGAGCGAGGGCCATTCGGCCTGGTCGCCGGACGGGTCGAAGATCGCCTTCAAGGGCAACCGAGATGGAAACGACGAGATCTACGTGATCAACGTCGTCACTGGCGTGCAGACGAGACTCACCAAGAGTACCGCAGCTGACTGGTCGCCAAACTGGTCTCCGGACGGCACCAAGATCGCGTTCACGAGCAGTCGCACCGGCAACGGCGATGTCTACACGATGAGCTCGACGAACGGCGCGGACCTAAAGAAGCTCACTAGCAATGTCGCCGAGGAGAACGAGCCAGCCTGGTCTCCAGACGGGACGAAGATCGTTTACTACCGGCGACACGATGTCGAGAACCACGAAATCTACATCATGAACGCCGACGGCAAGCAACAGGTGAGGCTGACGAATAACTATCCATTTCTTGACGCTGACCCCACCTGGAAACCTCTCCCTCCTCAGCCATAACGCGCTCTGGCCGTGTGCCCGTTTGTCCAGCCGGAAGTGCGCGAGTATCGGGTTGTGGGTCCGAAACCCGCTACCCGATTGGCCCCGGGCACAGTCAACAACGTCCGGCTGCGGGCAAACAACGTCGTTTCGGGTGGTACGACCGCCCACGGGTTCCAGCTTGGCAGGGGAGTTGGGGAGCTAGGTGTCGCCCCGGCGAAGTTTGGTGGGGATTAGTGGACGCAACTCGGAACATGAAGCGGCTAGAACTTGCCCGCCAGCATC
>JBKJIP010000012.1:0-8192 GCA_046598515.1 Fimbriimonadaceae bacterium
CCATCGCATTCAATTTCGAGGACACGATCGCCGTCGATCTGCTCGATGCGGTCGATATGCCGCCCGATCAAACGCGAGCGGCAAGCGGACAGAAAAGGCGTCGGCTCTTCTTGGTTCCGGCCCCGACGAGAGGTGAGATGGACACGCGCCATTTCGGGATGCGCGGACAGGAGCAGGTAGTTCTCGTTCTCGTCCTTGGCGCCGTCGGATCGCCCCCGATAGATTTCGAGGATGACCGTGAATTCGTCCGGTTGCCAAGCGTTCTGAATCCTGGCGCCCCGGAGGCGCTGGAGTTCATGAACCACGCCGGCCAACACGGCGGCGTCAAAGGGAATGCGGCCCAGGGCCATACCCTTCATTGTGCCCTAGGTCGAGGCACGCTTGGCCCCGGCGTCCTCCAGTTTGGACACCGGGGGACGCGCGTGGGCAGGTGCCGCTTAGTAGGCCATTAACCAGAACTCTTCGACTTTCACCGGCCAACTAGAGGCTTCTGTGATCCGGAGCCGATACTGTGTCGCGCTGGAGGTCGGAACGGCGATCGAAACATCGCGCGGCACCGTTGTCCCTTGGTAGATCGAAATCCAAGCGCTGTAGGGCGAGCCCACAACCCACTTGTCGATCGAATACTTCCGGATCTTGCCATCCTCGTTGGAGATGTGGAACTTCCGAACACTCTTCGAGGCACCGAAGTTGATCCTCGCCGCCGATCCCGCTGTATAGAATGTGGCCTGACTCGAAAAGTCGCGGTCGTTCAACTTGGTAACGCTACCCAGACTGCCCGCACTATAGGAGGCCGCTCCGCCGAAACTGAGATCGCGGCCCATGACTTCGATCATGTTGTAGTGTTCGTGCAAGTCGATGCAATGATTCTTCATCGCATTGATCGCCGGGGCACCCGGACTGTTCGTCCCGCCCGAGCCAACGTTGGTCGCGATCGCGAAGCTCAGGTTGGCACCGGGTAGCACTTCGAGCCACGCGTAGTTGAAACCGTTATCTCCGTTATGCCAGAAGCCTTGGTTGCTCACGCCGTTTATTGTTCGAGTCGAAAGCATCCAAGCTGGCGTCATCTTCGATACTTCATTGTTCTCGTTCGTAGCGTTCGGATAGTGAACGGTTCGGAGGGTGTTGATACTTGAATCGGTTAGGATTCGAGTTGAGTTTGCCGTGGCATTAAGGTGGGAGGCCCCAAACTTAACGAGATCCTGAATGCTGCTGTGAACATTCCTGCCTGCCGGAGCGTGCGGCTCGTAGAGATAATTGGCCGGCCAGGTGCGCGGCACGTTCGCCGATCCACTCCAAGAGTGCTCGTAGGGACCATTAACGGTCGATGTGGATGACATCGGGCCGAATCCCGCAGATGTCATGCCGAGTGGAGTGAAGACATACGTATCCACCAGGGTTTCCCACTTGATACCGGTCACGGATTCCATCATGGAGGCGGCCACGATGTGACCACCCGCGTAGATTCTCTTCGTTCCTACTGGACCATAAGGTACATCCCTGACGGCATCTTTGGTGTAAGCGCGGCGGCGGGTGATCAGGTTTGTGACGCCATAGCTGGCGTACTCATCGGGTGGTTCGTTTTCCGGTTGGTAGTGCATCCCGTCAACGTGCGACAGGTAGGAAAGCAAAGACGCCGTCCGGTATTGACTAAACCAAGTGTTGGGCGGCTGGAAAATCCAGGAATGCGTCGTGTTGAGAGACAGTCCGTAGCCGCTGAGAGTCCCTCGCTCCATCAGGTCGGCGACCAGACTGCTCGTAATGGGTTTCGTGATCGAACCGATGTGGAACCGATCATAGAGTTGAGCAAGGGAGGAGTTGCCCTGCCTCCGATAGCCGACAACTCCCTTTCCGCCGATCCCGGAATGGGTCCAAACGGCGGCCGTAAGGGCGGGCACGGGGTGTAACCCACGAACGGCACTTAACCGTGCTGTCAGATACTGATCGTGATACGTATTAGCGGCCGAAGTGGCCACTGCGGCGAGGGCCAGCGAGGCAAAGCAGAGGCGTCTTGCTTTCATAAATCATTCTCGCGTGTTTGACCGGAACAGAAATACACTATAATCACCATAACTTGACATTTTTCATACGGATAAATGAAGCCACCGTGTTGGCACAACTAACCATTCCAATCAGATATGAGTCTAATTGCTTCGCAAATATCACCATCGACTAGATACTGCCGGTTCTCGCTCGGTGAGGTCCCGCTCTCTACGGGACTCGGTGCCTATACTGCCCTCGACCGAGTTACTGAATGGAATCAGGATCGCGGAAAGTTTCACCTCGTGATGTACTTGCATGACGGGATCTTTTCGTTGAACGGCATTGTCTTCCCCTTTCGGCGTGGAGGACTCTTCTTGGTCCCGCCGGGGTCGCGCTGCCGGGTTGAAGCAATCGGCGACCGCGAGTTCGGGCATTGCTACGTCACCCTCTTCCCCCGCGATAAGGGCCGTGACGTCTTCCTTATCCCTTTATTCACCCAGTTCTCTGATTCAGAGTGTGATGTTTGGGAAGATCTCTTTCGGGTAGCTTTGAATCGGCTGTCTCAGACCAGGACGTCGATGGACGCCTTGATCTGGGGCCTCGCTTGGCGCATTGCCGAGCCGATGACCGCGCTCGACGCAAATCCGGTTCTCGATTCCGCAGTGAAATGGATCGATGGGCACATTGCCGAGAAGTTCTCCATCCGTGACGTAGCCGCCGCCGTCGATATCTCGCACAACCACCTCATCCGCCACTTCCGTAGTGAACTCGGGATCACCCCCATCGAATACATCCGCCAGCACCGGGCCGAACTCGCCCGTGGAATGCTGACGGACTCGACGAAATCTATCAAGCGAATCGCGCACGAAGTGGGCGTCCCCAATCTCCAGTCCTTCAACCGACTGATACGCGAGTGCCTTGGCATGCCGCCCCGGCAAGTCCGCAAAGCGCGGATGGACCTGGACTACTTCCGCGCCCGGCAGCAGGAAGCCAGAGAGTCAACGTAAAGACCCAAATTTGGACTTCACCAAAGTGGGAGCGGGCTTCGTACCTCGCCATTACGGGGATGTCCGTGCCCCGCTACCGACCCAGCCAAGCAAGTGCGAAGAGGACAGTCCCAATGACCGGTCTCCCAATGCGAATACAATTCACATATGAGCCACGCTGCCGGTGTGTTGGAGTTCGCCGCGATCCTGTCGCGGCTGGCGGCGCATTGCGAGACCGACCTCGCAATGAGGGAAGCCGAACGGATCGAGCCCCATTGGGACAGCGACTCGGTGTGGACCGAGTTGGATCGGACCCGCCAAGCCTACGAGCTGATCTCTAACGATACGCCCCCCAGCCTCTCCGCCGGTAAACCTCTGCGCGATGCCCTCAACCGAGCCGGCAAGGGCGGCGTTCTCGGCGGGCTCGAACTTGTTCAGATCGGCGAAGCGATCAGCACCATGCGCGCGACCCGGCAGTTCCTCAATCCCAAGAGAGAGGCCTTCCCCGCTCTCTGGCTGCATGCGGACCCCATGCCCGAGCTTCCCCAGTTGGAACACAAACTTCTCGACAGCTTGGATTCCGGCGGAGACGTCCGCGAATCCGCCAGCCCGACTTTGGCGACATTGCGCAACCGTCGACGCGGCGCGCAATCCCGGCTCGTGGAAAGAGTGCAGTCGTATACCAGCGGAAAGACCCGCGACCTCCTCAGCGACCCGATCTACACCGTAAGGGACGGCCGCTATGTCATTCCCGTCAAGAGCGAATACCGCGCCCGAATCAAAGGCATCGTGCACGACACGAGCACCAGCGGACAGACCGTTTTCATCGAGCCCGAGGACGTTCTCGCGATCGCGAACCAGATTCGCGAGATCGAGTCCGCCGAGCGCGACGAGATCATGCGTATCCTGACCAAGCTCTCTGCCCAAGTCGGGGAACACGCGAGGGAAATCCAAGAGGGGCTGGAGCAAATCACGCACCTCGACCTGCTCTACTCGAAAGCCCGCCTCGCTTTCGACATGAAAGCCTCCCTCCCCGTCTCCGGAGGGCCCTCCGCGGGCATCCTGCTCGAAGGAGCCCGCCATCCGCTGCTAGAGCTCGAAAAGGTTGTTCCCCTCGACATCCGCGTTGGATTCGAGCACAAAGGGTTACTCATTACCGGCCCGAACACGGGCGGCAAGACAGTCGCGATCAAGTGCGTCGGACTGTGCGTAATGATGGCCCAGTGCGGTCTCTTCCTTCCCGCTCGAATGGCCCGACTCTCCCCTTTCAGCCAAGTCTGGGCCGATATCGGAGACGAGCAGAGCCTCCAGCAATCACTTTCCACCTTTAGCGGCCACATTAAAAATATCGCCGCGGCAATCAAGGGGCTTCGAAAGGGGGCTCTGATCCTTTTCGATGAAATCGGGGCCGGCACCGACCCCGCCGAAGGCGCCGCGCTCGCCAAGGCCATCCTTCTCCACCTCGTCGAGCAAGGCGCGGTCGTCCTCGCCAGCACGCACTACGGCGAACTCAAGGCCTTTGCCTATGAAACGGAAGGTTTCCAAAACGCGGCCATGGAGTTCGACTCCAAGACCCTTCGTCCAACCTATCGCCTGATCATGGGCGCACCCGGCGCTAGCCACGCGCTCAAGATCGCCGAACGCTACGGAATCCCAGCCCCCATCGTCGAGCGGGCAACCGGGTCCCTCTCGGAAGCTCATCAAGACGTCGGACGCATGTTCGAAAAGCTCGAATCCGCGCAGAAGCAAGCCCGCGTGGCTCAAGGCGAGGCCGATCGCCGATTGAACGAACTGCGGGAAATGGAGAAGGTGGCAAACCGGAAACTGGCGGAGGCGGAAGAGATCCGGAAGACGGTTCATACGAAAGCCAATGCGGAAATCGAGGCCGTCCTGCGCGAGGTGAGGTTGCAGGCTCAGGACGTTTTTGATGAGCTCAAAAAGCATGTCGATGAGAAAGCCTTGCAAGCCGCGCGCGAAAAGCTAAAGGCGATCCAGCATCAAGGCGAGGAGCGTGCAAAGCCCTTCCAAGCTCCTGTCTCGACGAAAACCGATGTTTCGAAGATAGCGAAAGGCAGCGCCGTGCGCGTGGAGGGCTACTCGCAAGATGCGGTCGTGATGGGAGATCCCAAAGACGGCAAAGCATTGGTCCAGGTCGGCGTTCTGAAAATGACCGTCCCCCTCTCTAAGCTGACCACGATCGTGGCCAAGCCAATCGGGACGAGAACCTCTGCAATGCGACTCAGCAAAGCTCAAACCGCGACCATGGAAATCCACCTCCGCGCGATGCGCGCGGAAGAAGCCGAGGAAATGCTCGTCAAGTTCCTCGACGAGGCCGTTTTGGCCGGCCTGCACCAAGTCCGCATCGTGCACGGCAAAGGCGAAGGTATCTTGCGCAAACTGACGCGCGACCTACTCAAGCACTATCGAGACGTGCAGAGCTTCCGCGACGGCGAGCCCGGCGAAGGAGGCCACGGCGTCACCATCGCCGTCCTGACTTAGGGGACCGTTCTCGCCACCCGCCCACGGGCGGCGATGCCGCCCCGACCTCGCTAAGGACTTTCCGGGTTCAGGACACGCTCGGGAGCTGGTCGTCACCGCCACCCGTGGGCGGGATGGCGGAAACCAGAACTCGGTCATGCTCGGCAAGATCACGCCCCTCCAGCCTTCGTTTACGAAGACTCTTTCGCCGGCGGCTTCTTCGGACCCTTGCCCTTCTTAAAGAGATACTTGCGCCAGATCGGATTGAAGAAGATGATCACGCCCGTGAGAGAAAGCGTAAAGAGGCCCAAACCGAACACGGGGAGCATGAAGCTGCGGAAGCTGTCCCCGATGATGCTTAGATCGTGGATTTTCTCCGTGAACTGGTCGACCCGCTTGGCGACCTGAAGGACCTTTCCGGTTTTTCCACAGACTTGGACTTCGTGATAGCCCTCCTTGCTCAGGACCTTGAAAACGTTCTTCTTTGGCCGATAATCGACGCGGTCGATTTGCTTCGTTTCCTGCAGTTCGGGAATCCCAACTGAGAACGCCGCCGCCACCACTGTATCGACGGAAACGATCTCTGCGCTACTGGCGATCGCGGCACCCTCGGACTCCGGTGGTCGAACGATCCCAAGCCAGCTCTTGGTCGCGAGCAGAATCCCGGTCGTCGAAATCACGAGCAACGCGAGACTTGAAAACAGGCCGATCCATCGGTGAGAGGTGCGCAGGAACCGGTAGGTCATCCCCCATTTTAGCGACATCAAATCTTAGGAGTGCGAGGCAAGTCCAAAATCATCGCCCAAGCTTCGAATCCATCATGCCAGTCTAGTGCGACCGGCGGAAATGAACCGGAGCGTCGAGCACCTGTGTCATCGGGGCATTGCTGTGGGCCGGGGTGGCAATGTACCCCGGCTTTGCTTTGGCTCAGGCTTCACACAGTGGGATTGCAGAGTTTGATATTTATTCCGCTTTACTTTGATTATTGGACTATAATGTTTCCGCAGGACTATGGCGGATCGCACACTCTTTCCTGGGCAGCAGGAGCAGCTCACTTACAATTATGAGCAGCTTCTGGCCCTGACCTCGGTCGCCCGGACCAGTGTGCTGTGGGGCTTTAACGAAAACAAGCCGCTCTCCGTCGCCGAAGTTGCCCGCCTCATTGGAAAGTCTCCACAAAGCGTTCACGCCCATGTAAACAAGCTCGTCGAAGTCGGCCTGCTCATCGCGGTCGAGACACGAAAGAAGCGATCCCGCACGGAAAAAGCCTACGTATATGCCGCGCGAGAGCTCTTTACGCCTAACCCGCCTTACACTGCCGAATCCCGTCTAGCCCTCAGTGCCAGGTTCGCGGCACTCATGCGACAGTCGGTTCGTGAGATGACGCTCGCGCATTCGGTCATGGAGTTGGATCCCTCTTTTCAGGCCTACACGTTTTCCCGCTTCTATAACGTCATGGTGACTGAGGAGGAAGCGCGGGCTATTCGCCGCTTCTTGCAAGAGACCCTAGTTGCCGCCAGCCGGATGAGCAAGGGCGATGGTGCTCGAGTGACCTTGGCGTGCCTCATGCTCCCGGCCGTGGGCGAATCCACGGCCCGGTACCGTGAGCTCACCGGCGAAGGCATCGGCGATGAGTCTGCCGACGAATAACTCCCTTCATATTCAGAAAATCAAAATTTTGCGGAACATATTTTTGTTTGTCCAAATCATATATTCAGAAATCGATAGGATTTCAGAGTTATGGGGACAGAAAGATATGATTACTAGCAACCAGTTTGTCAACCGATGCGGCGCCCTAGCCGCCCTTGCCTTCTCGACCACGATGGCTCTCGCCGAGGACTACAATGGGACTCCGGCCGGCCACCTCATCTACCGACACAACACGTCGCAAGTCAAGGCGATGATCTCCGACGGTTGGCGTCCGACGAGCATCGGCTTCGAGTCCAGCGTGAACAGCGCGGGATATTTCCGAGTTGCATATGTCCGGAACACAGGATCTCATTATAAGGAGTGCCGATTCGAAGGAGACGCTACCGAAGCTTCGATCCAGGCCGTTCGCAACTCAGGCTGGCGAATCGAGGATATCGAATACCAGGGTGCGAGCCGGTTTGCGGGCATCTTCATCCGCAACCTCGTTGCTCAGCGGACGACGCTATGGTTCACGGGCAGCACCGCGACCGGCGTCTCGAACTGGCTTTCGGCCAACCCGACCTACCGACTGCTCGAGCTCGATCGCTCTGGCACCGGCGCAAACGAGCGATTCTCGGGAGTTTACGTTCGAAACTCCGGCGCCGCCTATGTCACGGGTTCCGGCTGGTATCCCGATGCAACGATGGCCACAATCAACGCTTGGGCAACGGCGAATGACATGCGCGTGGTCGATCTCGACCAAGGCGATACCGGAAGATACGCCGCAGTATTCGAGCCGGCAGAGGCAGGGGAGCGCTACTACTGGTTTACCGCCGCAAGCATGACTCGATGCCTCGAACTGTTACAGGGAATGGGTCTGCGAGCCGTAACTATGAATCCGCGCATTTCAAACGGTCAACTTACCTACGCCATGACATGCGTTAACAACACGAATGCCCAAGGTGCCCGCTTGGCCGACCTCGCCTTCCCGACCCACACCGGGTTCCAAGGCTTCTATGTTCAACGAGTTGGATCTGCTTCCATGTCCGTTGACCTGAGTGCCAACAGAGCTTTCCACCCGTCGAGCAGCATAAAAGCCCTGTTCCACTATTCAGG
>JBKJIP010000387.1:0-10851 GCA_046598515.1 Fimbriimonadaceae bacterium
AAAGGAAGGGCACCGATTCGTGCAGATCGTGGAGCACGGTCGGGTGGTATTGCATCCAGGTTTGAACCAAGTTCTTGCTCAGTGCGAGCCCCATCCCGATGTTGTCCCGGTTATTGTCATGAGCGACGTACTTGCCCCAGTACAGCAGGGGAATTGCCGGCTTCGTCGGGTTCTGCTTGCGGTATTGGTAGGTCTCGACATACCGGTCGCGGCCGTCAGGATCGAGAACCGGAGTCAAGATAACGACGGAGTTCTTCCGGATCCGCTGAATCATGGGATCTTCGCTAACGGCGAGCCGGTAGGCGAGTTCCAAGAGCATTTCGGGCGGCCCGGCTTCGGGCGAGTGCATGCCGGCCGTTGCGAAGTAGATCGGCAGCGTTTCTTTGATCAGCGCCGTCGCCTTTTCATCCGCGCCCGTCAGCTTGCCGTCCCCCTTGTAGCCTCCGGTTACCAGCTTACGGGGATCGCCGAGCTGATCGTTCATTTGCTTGATCTTGTCCAGGCGCTTGAAGTTGGCTTCGTCGGTGATGACCACAGCGATCATCTCCCGTCCCTCTTCGCTCATGCCCATGCTTTGAACCATCACACGCGGCGATGCCTTGTCGAGTACGCGCATGTAAGCATTGATTTCGTCGACATGGTGCAGGATGTTCGGCGCACCCACGATCTCCCCAAAATGCTTCAGGGGGCTGGGAACGGTCGCGCTGGCGGGGAGGTGGTCGACGAGTTCAGTTAGAAAGAAGGGCTCGGTTGTGTATTCCTTGATCTTCCTTCCATAAGCCTCGTCATTCTGAGCAAGAGCACCGGCCGCAAGACAAGCCAGCACGAGAATGGGCAATCGACGCATGAGGGCATTTTAACCCTGCTGGCGTCGCTGGCGTAAATCGTAAATTGTAGAGCCAATTGCAGAAGTCGTCTGGATGCCGGTAAATCGTAAATTGTAAATCGTAAATCGACGAACGGGGAACCTGAAAATGGAGGATCCTCGAAAAACCAAGGGTGTCTTTGCAACACGGGGAACCGACATTTGCAGGTTGCCTCCGTAAACAATAAATCGACGTGCGAGCGGTCCATCCGCCACCATAGCCTTCCGTCGATTTACGATTTACGATTTACGATCTGCGAGTACGCCCATTCCATCCGCTCCGCCATGTGGGCGACCGTGTATTGGGATTGATGGATTTCCTTTGATCGACGTCCCATTTCTGCGGCCAGCTCCGGGTTCCCGGCCAGTTCACGGACCGCCTCGACGAGGCCGGAGGCATCTTTCTTTTCGAACAGCAAACCGTTCACACCGTGCTCAATCAACTCCGGCAGCCCACCGGAACGGCTCGCCAGAACTGGCTTGCCGAGGGACATCGCCTCAAGCGCGGAGTAGGGGAAGGCCTCTTCCCATAGGCTGGGCACGACGATGGCATCCATCGCCGACATATGGTTGGCGACTTCCTCGACGCGGCCGTGATAGCGAACGCCCTTCGGATCGACCTTCATCTCTTTCAGCATCGGCCCGTCTCCATAAACGTGGAAGGTTTCTGGAGGCAGTTCGCCCGCGGCATCGGCGATGGTTCGAATACCCTTATCGTCGACAATACGGCCGAAGAATCCAACCGAAAACTCCTTCAGCGCAAGCTGCTCACGCATGGCTTCACGCGCTATTGTCGGTTGCAATGCCGGGCAGCCGGCCTTGGCGACGAGAATCTTCCGGCTAGGCACGCCTGAATCCACAAGGCGGTCCTTGACGGCGTCCGACACTCCGATGAATCCATCGTAGAGCCGGGTGTAACGTCGGACGCGGGAGGGCTTCCAGTAGAGCACAACGTGTCGTGTGAGAACCAGATTCTTCTGCCGCGCGATGCGCGCGGCGACGGCCGGGACGATGTAGTCGGGGCTGAAATGCACGTTCACCAAGTCGAACTTATGCTGGCGAAAGAGTCGGAGATACGCGGCCAACCGCGTGAAGTTGAACTGGCCTTTGAGCGCGATGTGGGCTTTAGTAACACTCAGTTTGGCGTCCAGCGGGGAGCCCGGAGGCACGGATGCCCAGACTTCATGACCCCTTTCTTGGAGCCCATCGCTCAAATGGACCAGATACCGCTCGATACCGCCCCAATCGAAAAGGGCACTGCCAACGAGCAGGATTTTCATCCGAGGTGCCTCGCCATCCAAGCGATGTTGTTGGCTACCATGTCGACGTGCCAGTCGTGGCCCCAGTCATAGCGAATCAGCGTCTTCTCACCGGCGAGGGCATTGTAGATCGCCTCGACATTTTCCGGTCGGGCGGCAGGATCTTTTTCGCCGAGGGAAACCTGCGGCGGGACGAGACAGCGGGTCGCCTGGTGCATCGTGTCGAAATAGGAGATCGTGTTGAGCACGCGTTCCATCCCGATGGGGATCGTCTCGGAGAAATCGATCAGTTCTTTGAGAGGATAGCGGTAGGCGTTACGATCAAGGGCGGCTCGCATCGCCCCGAGAAAGGGCATATCGGCGCATACACACTTGACCATCGGGCAATGCGCGCCAAGCCAGATCGAAATCCCCGCGCCCTGACTCATACCCATGGATGCGATGCGATTCTCGTCTACTTCCGGAAGGGCTTGCAGGACGCGTGCGGCGAGATAGGCGTTTTGGAACATCCGACGAAAAACCCAAGTTTCCGGCTCGTCGGCCCCTTCGGCGAAGTAGCCTCGTGAAGGGGTGTAAACCTCCTGATGGAAGGCGTCGTGCCCGAAGAAGTTGAAGCTGAGACTGACATGACCCTCGCGGGTGCCGTAGGCATTTGGCAGAAGGGATTCTCGACCGTAGGGCGGGATCCACAAGAAAGCCTTCTCGCGATGGGCGCCGCCGTGGGGAATCGCGATCCAGCCCTGAAGAACCTCACCGTCGATGCCCCGGAACGAGAACGTCTCCACGTCGTGATTTTCGCCCGCGTATTTGACCTCGAGGTCGCGGTGAAAATCGAGAGGCGCGGCTTTGGCTTCGGAGACGACGATCTCCCAAAAACCGTCGAAATCCTCCGGAATATCGGGTTCGAAGGGGTTCATCGGTCAGGACGCCTAGGCGCCAACGGCGCGCTGCGCCGCTTCGATGTGCATACCGGTGGTCATCAGCCAAGCGGTCGCGCGCTGGATCTCTTCGGCGGGGCCTTTCAACTGAAGGTGAACCCAGCCGTAATCCTCGTCGATGCTGGCCTTCTTGATATTGACTTCGATGCTGTATTCGCGCGAAAGGCGCCAAATCCAGGGCTCGCCCAAGAGTGGCCCACTCGCGATCACCGTCAAGTCCACGGTCTGCATAGAGGCTGAGTCTACCTTCCGACGTTCGTATTGCGGCAACAAGTGCATTCGCCGCGTTCATGCTTGTGCTGCATGCGGAGGTTCATGACATGGAACAGGACAAAGCAGAGGCCCCCAGCGACGGAGAGAATGGTCGTAAGAGTGGAGTGCCCGGTGTGCTTTTCACCCGTGAAAAGATGCTCGCCATGAGCGCCCATCAAGGCAGCCAGACCGAGGATGTAAAACGTAGCGGGAACGTAGGAGTGGTGTCTCTTAACTCCATGCCAAAGCGCGATCGCGCCCACGGTGACGGCGACGGTGATGAAGATGCCATCGACGATCGGAGATCCGAAGAAGCCAAACCCGAGAGCGCTCATCAGACCGAGGGCGACACCGGTGAGAAGGCAATGCACAGCGCAAACCGCGCTCGCGCATGCGCCTACCTTGTCCCAGAATGATCGGTCCCGAATGGCCACGCAGATACTATACCCGAGTATAGATATGGGAGTGCGTCGACCCATGGCCGCGCTTTAAAATGGAGCTTATTAATCAGTGCCGATTATTGGGCGGCTACCGGAGCCATAAGTCGACCGCTTCGTCCAGCATCGCTTCCGTCAGTCGGCCGGTAAACGTGTTCTGCTGGCTGGGGTGATAGCTGGCCACGATCTTCAGGTCTCCAACCAAACTCTCGACGCCGTGCCCAAATTTCGGTGCCCTCACCGCGAGCAGCCGGTGAACCTGCTCCCAGGAGAGACCGCCCAGGCAGAGAATCGATTTCCACGGGCGAGACTCGATCAAGTCCACGAGATAGGACCGGCAGTTGACGATCTCCTCGGGCAATGGTTTGTTATCTGGCGGTGCGCAATGGGCGACGGCCGTGATCAGCACATCGGTGAGCGTGAGCCCATCTTCGGCGGATACCGAGGTGGGTTGAGAAGCGACTCCGGCTTTATGAAGCGCGCGGTAGAGCCAGTCTCCACTCCGATCCCCGGTGAACATCCGGCCAGTCCGATTCGCGCCATGGGCAGCGGGAGCGAGGCCGACGATCAGCCTGGTCGCGTGCGGGTCGCCGAAATGGGGAACGGGTCGTCCCCAATAATCTTGCTCAGCGAACGCCGCCCGCTTTTCGCGAGCTACTTTCTCTCGCCATTCGACTAGGCGCGGGCATCGGCGGCAGTCGATGAGTTCTTCAGACACCCAGGCTTTCCTCGAACCCGGCCATAACGTTCATTGCATGAACGACCTGCCCCGCGCCGCACTTTCCATCGCGGTCGGCCATCACTTGAACGGTCAAGAGCGACGAAGGTGAATCGGGGGCAATGCTCAGGCGATAAACCGCGTAAGGCTGATCGGCCACCAGCTTGGTGTCCCAATCGGAAGTTTCGTCCCGTCGGACGAAAAATGAGCGTCCGAAAGCCTCGTTGTAAAGCTCATCGATCTCGCCGAAAGGGCTCGGTCCATTCGGATCGCCTTCAGTGGAAATGGCACAGATCGCGCGTAGAGCAAGCACCGGTCCGAGTTCTTGAGGAACCTCGGCGATCGTCGTGCCGCCTTCCCAGCCTTCGGTCTCCAGGTAGGACTCGACGAGGTCGGGATTCGGGGCGAAAGTGAACATCAGGGTGGGGGCTTCGAGGAGCATTCCGGCGCGGATCAGCGGGCCTACCGCGATAAGGGCAAGAGTCGAGGCGGCGTCCGGGACGGACATCGCATCGGCGCAGACCATGGGGTTGTTGTCCATCATCTCCACCAGCCCGCGGAGCCCGTCCGTCCTACCGACCGCGACGCTACGGTGCCAATCCCCCTGCCAAAACTCCATCGCATTCTCCGTCGTGCCGGTTTGCAAAGCAACGCCGGGATGGCGATTCAGATGGTCCCGCAGCATCGGGACATCGCCCGCGATAGCGCGAAGATCTTCCATGGCTAAATGCTACCGTGCTCTCCCAAAGGCAAGAATCCAATTGTGGGGCGCGGTACGAACCCCCGCATCCCACAATTGGATTTGCCGTGGTCAACATCGAAGTTGGCGCCATTCCGGGGGGAAGACGCTCCTTCTTCTTTGCGATCTTCGCGCCCTTTGCGCCTTTGCGTTAAAGAGAACTTTCAGCTCAGACTTGGTTCTGTTTGAAAAGTCCTTCTAACGCAAAGGCGCAAAGGGCGCGAAGGGGCGCAAAGGGGGTTGGTGGATGACATTTCAAAGCCACGGGAATGACGCGGTACGAACCCCCGCGTCCCACAATTGGTCTTTCCGACTCTGCGAGACCTATTTCTTGACCGGCTCTTCGAAGAATGAGCAACCGGAGGAATCTTCCATCGGCGCGTACATCGAATCGAACGGTCGCTCAGGTTCACCCGTCAGCTTCGCCAGCCGCGCGTTCTCTTCTTTCATGATCTTTTGCGAGTAACCCGGCCACTGCTTTTCGATTCTCTTGTCCGGCGCGATCAGCGTCGTATAAGCGCTGTTCGGAGAGTCATAGGCCTTCATGGTCGCCATCGATGGATCGACCAAAATCAAGTGCTCGGCCTCGTGAGTCTTCGCCCATTCGCGCGCCTTGGGAATGTCCACGTCGATGATGCCGACGAGATTGATCTTGTCTCCGTGGTGCTTCTTCAAACTCTGGAAGAGCGGTTCGGCCTCGGTCGAACATGGGCAGCCGTCCTTAATGAAAACCAGCAGCGTCGGTTTACCGGCCACAGCCTGGTCGAGGGTGACTTCCATGCCGTTCAAAGCCTTCAGCTTGAAATCGGGGGCCGACTTGAGCTTCATGCGCTCGGAGTTGACGCGCATCGCTTCAGTTACGGGATGAACCGGCCCGGGAGGCGGAGCGGGACGGCTGCTCCAAGCCAAATAGAAGCCCGATCCTGCCAGCAGGATAGACAGTGGAATCGTGACGTGATAGACCCGCACGGCCAATTAGGTTACCGTAGCACGGGCTTCCAGCCCGTGCGCTAAATCCGACGACGGGCCACTCATAAAAGGGGTGAGAACTCCGAGTTACAGGTGGCTATACTAGTTCAACGCCATGCTTTCGGCCCTGCTATTCACCACCCTCGCCCCGGTCGTAAACCTCAAACCCGTCATCTTCACTGAGGTCAAAATTCACGACAAATTTTGGTCGCCGCGGATCGAAACCAACCGCACCGTGAGCATCCCCCACAGCCTGAAGATGCTCGAAGAGAGCGGCACCATCCGCAACTTCGAGATCGCCGCCCGGCGGGAGCGAACCGGATTCACGGGTCTCGTCTTCCAAGACTCCGACCTTTACAAATCCCTAGAAGCCGCCGCCTACTCCCTGGCTAACCATCCCGACCCCGCCCTCGAAAAGAAACTCGACGAAATCATCGGCAAAATCGCGGCCGCGCAAATGCCGGATGGCTACCTGAACACGTGGTATCAGATCAAAGAGCCCGAGAAGCGGCTCACCGACCTCGCGAACAACCACGAACTCTACTGCGTGGGTCATATGTACGAGGCGGCCGTCGCTTTCTACGAGGCAACCGGCAAGACCTCCTTTCTCGAAGTCGCCAAGAAGAACGCCGACTTCCTCGCCCAGACCTTCGGCAAGGAGGGACGCGAGGGCTACTGTGGTCATCCCGAAATCGAACTCGCCCTCATGAAGCTCTGGCGTGTCACCAAGCAGCAGCGCTACTTCGACCTGGCTCGCTTCTTCGTGGAATCCCGCGGTTCGCACTTCTTTGCTAAAGAGCATAAGTGGGACGCGGCCAAATACGACGGCACCTACTGGCTGGACGATGTGCCGATTTACGATCACCAGAACATCAAGGGTCACGCCGTTCGTGCCTGCTATCTGTTCAGCGGCGTCACCGACGTGGCAGCGGAAACGAAGGACGCTCGCCTCCTCTCAATGCTCGATCGGGTTTGGAAGAACACGACCCACAAGAATATGTACGTCACGGGCGGCATCGGCCCGAGCGCGCACAACGAAGGCTTCACCGTCGACTACGATCTGCCGAACGACACGGCCTACCAGGAAACCTGCGCGAGCATTGCCCTTCTCCAGTGGAACCACCGCCTCGGGATGATGTATGGCGACAGCAAGTATTGGGACCAAGTCGAGCGATCGCTCTACAACGGATTTCTCTCCGGCGTGAGCCTCACCGGCGACCGCTTCTTCTATGTGAATCCGCTCGGTTCGAAGGGAACTCATCACCGATCTGGGTGGTTCTCCTGCGCCTGCTGCCCGCCGAACGTGACCCGCACCCTCGCCAGCCTCGGCCAGTATCTGTACGCCAAATCCGACAAGGAGCTGCTCGTCAACGTGTTCATCGACAGCACCGTGCAGACGGAGGTCGGCCCGGACAGGGTTACGCTGAAAGTGAAGACCGAGTATCCCTGGAACGGCAAAGTCGTGCTCGAACCCAAAGGCTTCAAGAGCTCGACGCTTGCGATTCGGGTTCCCGAGTGGTGCTCGAAAGCCAGCATCAACGCGCCGGGCGTGAACTCGGCGACGGTCAACGGCTATCTGAAAATTTGGAACTTCAAAGAGGGCCAGCCGATCACGATCGACTTCCCGATGCCCGTCGAGCGGATCGCCGCGAACCCGGAAGTAAAGGACAACATGGGCAAGACCGCCATTCAGCGCGGTCCGGTCGTCTACTGCCTCGAACAAGCCGACACTCAAGTCGATCCCGCCCAAATCTTCCTGCCTTTGAGCGCGAAACTAACGCCCAAGGCCTCGACCGATCTCGGGGGAGTAACCGTTCTGACCGGCCAGGCCTTCGTCACCGAGCGCGAGTCATGGACCAAAAGGCTTTACAAGGCGGCCGGCAATCCAAAGCCGATCGACGTGGTCGCGATTCCCTACTACGCATGGGACAACCGAACCCCGGGCGGAATGGCTGTGTGGCTCCCCATGAACCCGCTCCCTTCCGTCGCCGGCGGACTGGAACAGACAGCCGAGCTTTCGCTCTCCTTCAAAAGCGGCAACGCCCAGATCGAGGGCATTCGGGATGGCAAGGAAGTCAAGAAATCCAACGCCCACCCCGGCGCCCTCTGCCACTTCTGGCCGCACAAGGGTGGGACGGAATGGGTTCAGTACACCTGGAAGACGCCCCAGGTCATTACGGGGACGAAGCTCTATTGGTTCGACGACACCGGTGTCGGCGAGTGCCGCCTGCCGGATACCTACGAGATTCAGGTGCTGGATGGGCAGGACTGGAAGCCGGTCAAAGCCAGTTTTCCGAACAAGCTCGACGAATGGTTAACCGTCACCTTCGAGCCAGTGAAAACGACGGCGATTCGGCTCGTGGTCAACCAGAAGCAAGGCTTTGCTTCTGGTGTCCATGAGTGGCGGGTTTTGGGAGAGGATTGAGTTGGTCGTCGGGGTTTGGAGACTCGGCTATTTTAGCCAACTCCAATCCAGTGGCCCCATTTTCCCATCCGGACTCTTAACCGTGACCTCCAAACTCTCCGCGCCGCCGGCTTCAAAGAAGTCGACTCGGATGGGGTATCGACCGGAAGGAAGGAACACTCGGCCGGTCTTCATCACCGCTCCGTGCAGGCCGTCGTTGTCCACCACTACCGCACCTCCGATGGTCAACATCGAGCCGTCGTCGCTCCTCGTCGAGAACGTGTACACGCCGTCGGCCGGAATCGTGATCCCGCCTTCGAAGCTGATGCCGTAGGAATCATCCGCACCGGTGACACCCGCAACACCCAGCGAGAAGGATTCCACCGCGACGGACTTGGAAACCGGTGCCTTCAGCATCTGGGCCACCGTCGAAAACTTGCCGAGGCGAACATGGGCGGTGAAGCCGGACGGGATCGTAGCGGGCGTCAGTTTGACGTAGCTCACCCGGATGGAGGAGCTCACGTTCTTGCCGCGGACAACGGCGGCTCGGATGTTGGTCGTGCTGGTCACGTCAAACGGGCCTTGATAAACTCGCGAAGAAGCGGTTGGCTCGGAGCCATCGGTGGTGTAGCGGATCTCCGCACCTTCGACTTCCGGCATTTCGAAAGCAACCGTTGCTTTCTCCTTGAAGAGGTTGGCGTCCAATGTTGCGATCGGAGTCGGGATTTCGTAGTGAACGTCCAAGGCGTCCAGGCGGGCCAAAGCGTGGCGCAGGCGAACTTGGAACTCGCCCCAACTCTTACCCTCCTTCGGGGACCAAACCGCCTCGGCGAGGGCCAGAGCGCGAGGAAATGCCATCTTCTCGACTTGGCGGCTAGTATCCATCCACTCCGTCCAAACATTCCCTTGGGCACCCAGCACCCGCTTGCCCTCGTCCGCCGTCAGTTCGTCCGGGATCGGCTCGTAGCCGTGAACGGCCTGCGTCGAGATCGAGGAATAGGGGTAGTCGAAGTAGCAATGCGACGTCGGGCTCATGACCACGTCATGGCCCGCCTTGGCGGCGGCGATGCCGCCGGCGACGCCACGCCAAGACATAACGCGCGCATTCGGAGCGAGTCCGCCCTCCAGAATCTCATCCCACCCGATCATCAGCCGCTTTTTGGCGGTCAGATGCTTTTCGATCCGTTTGATGAAGTAGCTCTGCAACTCGTGCGCGTCCTTCAGCCCCTCCTTCTGCATGCGGGCTTGGCAGTCGGCGCAGTTGTTCCAGAGGAACTTGTCGACCTCGTCGCCGCCGATGTGGATGTAGGGCGAGGGGAAGAGGTCAAGGACCTCATCGAGCACGTCGTTCAGGAACTCGAACGTTCTCTCCTTGCCGGCGCAGTAGACGTTGGGGCCGAACATGCCGGTCTGCTTGCCCCGGGCCGCCTGAGCTTCCTTCGTACACCCGACCTCAGGATAGGCCCAGGGGCCGGGAAGGGCGTGTCCGGGCATTTCGATCTCGGGCACGACGGTGACGCCGCGCTCGGCCGCGTACTTCACGACCTCGCGGATTTCATCTTGCGAGTAGAAGCCGCCGTACATCTGCTTCTTGCCATCGTTTTCGCCTAGCTTGAGATTAATGTAATCCCAGCCTTTGCCGGTGCCCTCCCGCCAGGCGCCGACGGACGTGAGCTTCGGATACTTCTTGATCTCGACCCGCCAGCCGCCGTCGTCGATCAGGTGCCAGTGGAAGACGTTCATCTTGAACGTGGCAAGCAAGTCGATGTACTTCTTGATGAAAGGAGTCGGATAGAAATGGCGGGAAACGTCCAGGTGCATGCCGCGCCACGAAAACCGCGGCTTGTCTTCGATGTGCATCGCCTTGGTTGTCATCGCCGTCCAATCCTGCTTCCGCCCCGTCTCGATCGAAGTTGGCAGCAGTTGTCGAAGGGACATCACTCCATAGAGCAGCCCGGCATCGCCGCCGCCAACGATCCGGATCTGGTTCTTCTCGACGTCGAGGGTGTAGCCCTCCGGGCCGACGCTGATGGCCGAGTCGACTTCCAGGCGAATGACGGGACTGATTCGGCCCTTCGTGACCTTGAGACCACCCTTCTGGAGATGGCCGATCAGGAACTGCGTTGCGAAGAGGTCGCGATTGCCCTCGATCGAAACCGTTTCGCGCCACTGAAACTCGCCATCTCGCGGTTCATAGACTGCAGGTCGGGGAATGATGGGCGGGTAGATCACGAGCGCGGCGGCGAGAACCGAAAGCATGGTGAGTTATA
>JBKJIP010000392.1:0-8073 GCA_046598515.1 Fimbriimonadaceae bacterium
CTTGGCTTTGGGATCGCTTTGAGTTTATCACGCAACACCGGGGCACGAATCGCATCCCCGCCCTTCCCTTGGGATATGGTTGGCTAAAGCAGCCCGTGGCTTCGGCCATATTTCATGACCGTCGCCTCCGCCATGTAGATGGGGTGGATGTTCGGCTGGCTCTTGATTCCCAGGCGGTTCGAGAGGGGCTCCCAGACTTCCTTTAGCATCCGCTCTTGGATTCCCACGGAAAGCTGCGGAAAACGGTCGCACATCCGCTTGAGGGCGATGTACTCGTCAACCGTCATCTTGCGTAAATCGTCGAGATAATGCTCGCAAGGGTGGACGCCCAAGACGTAGGGCGCGGGGGTAAAGATCGGAACCGGGCGGCGGTCATAGACCACGATCGTATTGGCCGCCAAGTCCCCGATGCGCTGCGATCTGGGGTTCGTGAACATCGCGAGGATTCCGACGAGGTACGTGCCGGGGACCATGTCCGCCGGGCGGAGCAGATTGCGGGCGAGAGCGGCGGCGAAGGTGACGGGAGTGCCGTCCGCCAGCCGAACGCGGATGCCCGCCGACTTCTTACCGAGGGTCTGTCCGTTCCAAAGTCCTTCCAGGAACACGAAATAGGCAAAGGGCCCGAGGGAGAAAATGACCATGCTGATGCCCGTCGTGATGGGTGAAATCAGGGTCAAGAAGAAAATTATGAGCCCGCATACGAAGCCGATGATGATGAGATCGAGCACATGGGCAAGGATGCGCGCACCCAAACCAGCCACCCGGTAGGTGATCACGCTTTTCTCTGGACTCAGGATGGCGAGGTCGTACGCCATGGTCAGATCATATCCTCTTTCAGCCTAGTGGCGAACTTCCAAAATCTCGCGCAATTCGTCGGCATGCTCGTGAGGCACAAGCGCCACCAGCATATCGCCTACTTGCAAGATCGTATCACCCGAAACGGCCAAACCGGAATCTTCGCGGAGAATCCAGATCAGGTTTGTCTGGGGTGGGAAGTTGAAATCGCGGACTTGCCGGCCCACGACAGGTGAGCGCACGCCGAGCTCGACTTCCACGATCTCGAGATGGCCGCGGGCGAGAGCTCCAACAGGAACCACGACATCGGGCGAAATCTGCTGCTCGATGAGCGAGAAAATGATGCCGGTTGCGCTGACGGTGTCGTCGATGCCCACCTGCTCAAAAATGTCCTGATGATCGGGATCGTTGACACGAGCAAGGACGCGGTCGACGTTCCAAACCGTCTTCGCCATTTGGCAAACGACAAGGTTGTCCTCATCTTCGCCAGTGACGGCGATGACAACGTCCGCTCGCTCGAAGCCCGCATCCTTCTGAGTAAGCATCTCACAGCCGTCGCCGACCATGACATTCTCTTCCCCGATGTGCTGGGCCAACCGTTGTGCGGCGCGAGAGTCGCGCTCTAACAAAAGTAGCTCGTGGCCCGAAGATAGAAGCTTTTTGGCAAGATGGAGGCCGACGTTTCCGCCTCCAACAAGGATCATGTACATGTTAGAGCGACATCTCCCTGGCGACGACGTTGTACGTGTCGATCGTCTCGAACTCGGTGCCCGTAATCCAGTCCCGCATCATTCCCGCCGTAAGGGCGGCCGGGTTGATCGTGAAGTATCCGAGCTTGCGATACGCTTCGGCGCGCATAGGATCAGCGACTTTGACGCAGACCTTGTCGACGTGATACTTCAGCTTGACGATCTGAGCGGCCATCAGATTCGTATTATCGCCTCGGGTGAGGGCGAAGAAGACGTCCGCCTCATTGATCCCGGCCCGCTCGAGAATATCGTTCTCCAGTCCCGATCCGAGGATGACCTGGCACCCATGCTCTCGCCCCAAACGGCGTAGTGCCGAGGCGTTTTGTTCAATAACGATCACTTCATGACCGCGGTGGAGGAGCTGGAGCGCCAATGTGGAGCCGGTGCGCCCGCATCCGAAGATTACGACCTTCATGCTTTGATTGCAAATTTACCTCTGTTCTTGGATTTCCCCTCTCCTTGCCGCGATGTTCGTGCGCGGGAGGGAGAGGGGGCAGGGGGTGAGGGTTCCGAGAGCTTGGATTCCCGGGAAAAAATCTACGAGAGGCTCGACCTACGCGGCTTCCCCTCCCCAACGGTTCCCCCTCAAAGCACGAACATCTTTGAGGAGGAACCAGGACATACGCAAAATCGACACCTTCGAAGACCCCAAACCCCAGACTCCAGACCCCGTATACTCATGAGCGTGAATTTCACCGTCGGCGTTGCTCAGTTCACGCCGGAAAAAGCTGAAGTGTCGGCGAACCTGGACCGGATCGCCGAGTTTGCCCTTGCCGCCGCCGCCGAAGGCGCGGAGCTGGTCGTCTATCCCGAGACCATCACCAGTGCCTATTTCCTCGAGGGCGGCGTCCTCGAATCAGCGATGACCGCGGAGGATCTGCTCGATGAACTGGACCGTCGTCTGAGCAAGCTCGATCGGCCTCTGGACCTCTGCATAGGTTTCTACGAGAAATTCGGCGGGCATCTTCATAACTCCGCCGCTTACCTGCAAGTCGGGCAGTTTCCCCGCCTCATTCACACCTATCGCAAATTTTTCCTGCCCACCTATGGCGTCTTCGACGAAGAGCGATTCGTCTCCCGGGGTCATGATCTGGGCGTCTTCGACACCCGGCTCGGCCGCATGGCGATTCTGATTTGCGAAGATGTTTGGCACTCGATTCTCAGCTCGCTCAGCGCGGCGGCGGGAGCCCAGATTATCCTCGTGCCAAGCGCTTCGCCGGCGCGCGGATTCGATGGTCCGACCATCGGGAACCTCGATCGCTATCACCGCATGCTTCGGGCCGTTTCGGACGAGCACGGCGTTTACTGCGTGAACTCTCAGCTTTGCGGTTTTGAAGGTGGAAAAGGCTTCGTGGGCGGTTCGTCCGTCATCGATCCCTACGGGCGACTCGTCGCCCAAGCGCCGGTTCTCGACGATCACCTCCTCCTCGCCCCCATCGATCTAGAACTCATCGACCTCGCCCGCTCGCAGCTGCCGCTCACCAGCGACCTGCAGAGCGCATGGGGAGACGTGCGCCGAATCGTGAACGAGATCTGACTCCGCACTTGTCACTCGCAACTCGTAACTCGTAACTGAGCCATGCGACGCTGAACGGTCACGGCACGTATCAGACACAATAGTGGGGCATCGCCCCGGCCTAGATGGACCTGCTTACTCTGCCCGTCGGAACCCTCGCCCGAGGCTTCGAACCGATTCACGCGGAAGACTCGATCTCCCGCGCGGTAACCATATTGCGGGAACACTCGAACGTGATCGTTCCCGTGACCGAAGATGGTCGGTACATCGGCGTTGTCTCGGAGAGTTCTCTCGCCCGGGCCCTGGCGGAATGTGTGGATGTGACCGAAGCGGTCAAGAAGGCGGTCGAACCCTCCGAATCCATTTCCACCGCCGCGAGTGGGGCTGAGGCCTTGCGGCGTCTCACCGAAACCAAGTCGGGCACCCTTGTCGTCGTCAACGCTCATGACGAGCCGGTCGGCATCATCAGCGCCAGCGATCTCTTTCCCCGCCCCCTCCGTCGGCCCGTGCCACCTTTGGTGGGAGGCATGGCAACGCCCTTTGGGGTTTATCTTACAAATGGCGCGACCCATGGGGGTGTCTCGCCCCTTGCGCTAATTTCCACTGGTGCGCTGCTCGGTTTTTTGCTAATGTTTGCCTCGGTGATCACGGGATATGCCGCACCCTATTTCGGGACCGGCACCTTCGCGGAGTACGCCATCGGCGCCCTCCCCTTGGTTATCTTCATGGTTCTCATGAGGGCTTTGCCTTTAGCGGGCACCCACGCCGCCGAGCACATGGTGGTTCATGCCCTCGAGCGAGGCGAGCCACTCATCCCTTCCGTCGTCAAGCGCATGCCGCGCGTTCATCCGCGGTGCGGAACGAACTTGGCGGTGGGTATCTCGATGTTCTTGGCCCTTAAAGAGATCAGACTCGGCCTGGGCGAGGAGGCTCAAACCCTCATTGCCGCCCTGGTCACATTCATGACCTACAAGAACGCGGGAGGCTTTGTCCAATGGCTGATCACCACGAAACCTCCGACGGACAGGCAGATCAAAGACGGCATCTTCGCTGCCGAAGACCTGCTGAAGAACTACGGCGCGACCCGATTGAACCATCCGACATTCTTGTCGAGGCTGGTCAACATGGGGATCTTCCAAGTGATGCTCGGCGCGCTGGCCGTCGCCGGACTAAGCTTCTATCTCGCCAAGGTCCTGCATCTGCCGGGGATTCTCTAGAAAAGCTTCGACCCGTTCGGAACCGTCACATCTGGACGCGCGAGGATCACAACTCCGGGCGCTTCTTCGAATCCGCAGACCAAGCATTGAGATTCGAAACCCGCAATACGTTTGGGCTCGAAATTGATCACTGCGACAACTTGGGTGCCGACCAATCCTTCGGGTGTGTAGCGAGCCGTCAGTTGGGCGCTGGACTGGCGCGTGCCGAACTCACCAAAGTCGATCCAAAGCTTGATAGCTGGCTTACGGGCTTCGGGGAAGGGCTCGGCACGGAGCACGGTTCCGACCCGCAGTTCGACGTCGTCGAACTGGGAATATGGAATCGTCGTCACGCCGCGATCACTGGGACATCGTGCTGGGGAACCAGCGTATCCTCGGTTTTCTTGTCTTCCGGACGCCGAACCTTTTGAACAGCGAACGCCATGATGATGTTCACGACGGTCATGTGCCCGAGGGTGAACAGAGTGTTCTCGGAAATGCCCGTGATTACAATCGCAAGTCCGCAGAAAATTGCGCCCGTGGAGAACGCGTAGCGTGACCTGATGAGCTTGAGGTTAGGCACAATGAGGGCGTAGATCGCCCCAAAAAGGTAGATGAGGCCAATGAGGCCGTAGCTGACGAAAGCATAACCGTACACGTTCAGGAGAAGGCCCTCGAACGTGTAGGAGCTTCGTTGAATGATGTTCTGTTCGTTGATCGCGGACGTGGCGATCTTGACGCCGGTGAACGGATACTTAGAACCTAGAGCGATGGCCTTGGTCAGAGCCTCCTTTCGGGCGTACCAGCCATACATGCCACGGTCGGTTTCCTTGCGAACGACGCCTTCTCCACGCACGAAAATTTGATACCGTTTGATATCGAATATGAAGACGGCTGAGACGAACGCGAACATGAGCGCAACGAGCGCGAAAAGAGACGTGAACGCGATGCGATACTTCTTCTGGAAGAACAAGAGCCCGATGACGCCGAGAAGTAGAACGACGGCGGAGGCGATGCCCGTGCGTGAATACGTCGCAAAAAGGGTGCCTACGAAGGCCACACCGCAGATGTATTCGAAGACGCCATATCTCTTGTAGTAGCCAGCCGAGAAGAGCAGGGCGAGCCCCATGATGAGCATGATCGCCATGTTGTTCGCGTGCAGGAAGAGACCTCGGGCCTGCCAGGGCTGGCTCGGGCCTTCCATCTTCATTTCCGCCTGACGCTGGTTCATCAGGTCGTCGATGCGGTAGCGCAAATTGCCGATGTTTAACGCCTGGACCATGGCCACGACGCAGGAGAACAACAGGGTCGCCAGCATCCATTGGACGACCACGTAGGGCCTAAATCCACGCCTGAGCGTGCCCTCACGCGTGATCAGGAAGTAGAAGTAGGGGCTCAAGCTCGTCGAAAGCCAGCTCAAATAGTTGTTCAGACCGGAGTCGCGCTGCATGTACAAGTCGGCGTAAATGAGCGCCATGCCGTACATGCCGGCAAATCCCATGTGAATGTAATCCCAGGTCGAAACTTGGATTCGGCCACGGCGGCCGACTCGGTCGAGGATCAACCAGACCGCTAAGAGGCGGATAGGGAAATCAACGAATCGAGTGAAGAATAGTTCACCCTGGATGATGCGTTCGAAGAGGAACGGAATGACGAAGCAGATCCCAATTAAATGGGACAGCCAATAGCCACGAACCTCCGCGTGGGAACTCCGCAACGATAGCGGATTGCCCTGACTCCATGTTGCGGCCTTCATCCTTCCCTCTATTATTGGCGATTTGCCCCGGAAAGTTCGCAGGTGAGATCAAAACATTGGCTGAATCGACACTTCCGTCTCCGAGGAGCGAGCATTTGCCTCAATTGATGGCTGGTGGCGCGCCACACGTGGGCGTGTGGCGTGAACCATTCTCACTGAATTGTGTCGAATGTGACACGGATCACAACATGGGTGGACTGCGAGGAGGATGATGAACCTGGCCCGTTATGGCCAGGAAAGTCAAATGAAACTCACGCTATCTCTACTCTCGTTGGCCATCGTCGCAACATCAATCGCCTCGCCTGGCTCAAACTGGATCGTCGCCACCATGCCTCCACCGATCATTGAATCCTATTTCTGGGACTACACGGAAGGGCAATCGGTCGGTTCCAACATCCGTCAGGCCTCCGTCAGCGGAAACACGACGAACAGGATTCACGACTTCGATTTCGCCAGCAACGGCCTTCTCTATGGGGCTGGCAAATTCGGAAATGCCCAGACGAACCAGTTCACGGAAGGCGTTTACCTTGTGAACCAGGGTTCGGGCCTCATGTCTCAAATAGCAACTATCGGCCTCATGTCCGAGGGCGATATGTCTTACGATCCGCTGATGAATCGCATCGTGGTGATCGGGAAAGGCGCGGGCGTCACCTCGGCCTATCAGGTCGATCTGAACAACATGAATGCCGTCTCCACACTCTGGACGTCGACGTCCTTCGACGATGTCTCCGGCGTTGCCTTCGATTCATCGGGCAACGGATTCTTGGTGGACTCTCATGGAAACACGGGCGGCATCGCGGAGCTTTACTCGTTCACCAATGGCGGTGCCACATCGGTCGGGTCGCTCGGTGTCGGCTTAGGCCCGGCTCTCGGAATGGACTTTGACGGGAATGATCAGTTGCACTTACTGGGAATCAGCGGCAACCTCTATCACGTCAGCGGGCTTTCGACGACGCTGGTCAATAACATCTCGAATCCACTCGGACACCAATACAACGGGCTTGCCTATTCGCCGGTCCCCGAACCGTCGACCATGGCTCTCCTTGGAATTGCCGGAATCGGATTCCTGCGACGGCGGAAGCGCGTCGGCTAGCCCCGCCACGACCCACCCTTGAGTCTCCATTCATCCCAGGGAGGCTCAAGGGCTATTTGGGCGCGGGTTCATCGATCAGACGGCGAATCTCGGCTTCCGCCCACGAAGTGATCTCTTCCGCCGATGCGTGGGGTTCGAAGGTGTGCACTTCGCCCCATCTTGCCGAAACCATGCGGAAGGAGGGGCGGGGCAGAATCTTGCCATAGGGCATGATGCGATTCGTATTCTTAACACCGCAGCAGATCACCGGCACGCCCGCCAGCTTCACCACCAGCGAGAATCCAGCCCGAAACTCCCGGAGTCGGCCGTCCTCACTGAGCTGTCCTTCGGGAAAAACGCAGACGACTTGGCCGCTCTTTGCCGTCGCCGCCGCCTTTCTTAGGGCAGCCCGATCCGGAGCTCCTCGCTTAACCGGAAATGCACGAAACATTTTGATCACTGGCCCCAGAATCGGCATGGAGAAGAGCTCGCTCTTCGCCATGAAGTAGATAGGCCGTGGACATGCGACTTGCACGGCGATGGGATCGACGTCAGCTTGGTGATTCGAGAGGATGATCAGGCCGCCCGTCTTCGGAATCTTGTCGCGATCGATCATGCGGAAAGGCCCTAACAGAGTCAGCAAGAGCCATCCGCAGAACTTGCCGAAGCGCACGCCGACTTCTCGGAAGAGTGGGGGCTGCAAATGGACCAGTTCCTCATCTTTGTTCGCCTTAAGCCTCTCCCTCCTCAGCCATAACGCGCTCTGGCCGGGTGCCCGTTGGTCCAGCCGGAAGTGCGCGATATTGGCCCCAGGCACAGTCAACAACGTCCGACTGCGGGCGACCAACGTCGTTTCGGGTGGTACGACCGCTCACGGGTTCCAGCTTGGCAGGGGAGTTGGGGAGCTAGGTGTCGCCCCGGCGAAGTTTGGTGGGGATTAGTGGACGCAACTCGGAACATGAAGCGGCTAGAACTTGCCCGCCAGCATC
>JBKJIP010000098.1:0-5761 GCA_046598515.1 Fimbriimonadaceae bacterium
GGACGGCCCTAAGCGGGACGCCCAGTGTGGCGCGACGTGGAAGATTTTGGGCCGCGGCGAGCGTAACCGCCGCGAGGATGAAGCAAGAGAACCTAAAACGCATGTCGGTCGATACGATTCAGCCCAGCGAGAATGTTCCGGAAAAGTTGACCAATAAACTGACCATTCCCAGGGATACTATTGGGCGTGAGCTACAACGCTCCTCCTGAGCGACCCTTAAGGAAGAAGCTTCCGTTCAAGCCGCCTAAGCGCAGTCGGCTCATGCTCGGACTTACGCACCTCGCCTTGCCCATCCTCCTTAAGCGGGGCTACCGGATCGTCTTCGTGGACTACATCGAAGAGGAGATCGCTCGCTTCCGAGAGATCCTGAATGAGCGGGTCATGGTCACGCCGAACCATCCGACCCACGCGGAACCGGTGGTCGTTTTTCACTTGGCCAAGAAGGTGGGCAAGCCGATGTACTACCTTTCGAATCGGGAAGCCTTTGGATTCGGTTGGGGGCTATTCGGGTTTCTTCTTCAGCGGATCGGGGCGTATTCTATCCTTCGCGGGGCGCCCGATCGCGAGTCATTTAAGACTACGAAGCGCATCTTATCAGAGGCACCGAATCACTTGGTCATCTTCCCGGAAGGCGAAGTTTACAGTCAGAACGACAGCCTGCTCCCTTTTCAGGCGGGTGTGTTTCAGTTGGCTTTCCTGGCTCTCGAGGAGATGGTGAAGTTGGGCATCGACGTTCCGCTTTACATTCAGCCTGTTGCCATTCGCTACCACTTCACGGAAGACATGACGGAGCAGATTCAGGCGTCGATGGCTCGCCTCGAACGCAATCTCGGGCTGACGGGCACGCCGCCGGAAGACCGCTATCTTCGCCTTCGGCGGATCGGCGACGCACTCTTGACGGCCGTGGAGCGAGCTTACGATCTGCCGAGAGGATCGCCGGATGCGCTCGACCCGCGAATCGACGCGGTGCGGAGCAAGATCGTGGAGACCGTCGCGGATGCGCTCCATTTATCGCCCGAGTCCCTCGGCAAGACGCTTCCGGAAAGAATGCGGGCTCTTATGAACGACCTAAGCGGGATTACACCGGATGACGGAACCGTCGAATCCGCTTATCACGAGCGGCTTTTGCGTGAGGAAGCGGAGCGCACCCGTCCTCTGATTCGCGATCTGCACCGGTTGTCGAATTGGGTGGCGGTGCGCGACAACTACGTAGGTGAGCATCCGACTCAGGAGCGAGTCGTGGACATGCTGTGGCGTCTGGAGAGCGAGGTGATCGGGCGTCGGCTCATCAGTGGCGAGCGTGTCTGCTCCGTCCGGCTTCCGGAGCCGATCGATTTGCGGGCATATCGAGATGCTTACAAGGAGAGCAAGCGGAAGGCGATTCAGGATGTGACGGAGCGCGTGGAAGCGGCGATCGAGCAGTGTTTGCTTGAGATGGGGCGCGGCGTGAGATTGAGCTGAGAGTTCCAGCCGTCTAGCCGGGTTACGTTGGGTTGAGTTGGTAGAGGGCGGCGGATGTATTGTGCCGCCGTGACTACGTCTTCAGATTCAACCAAAGCTGCCCGCGGGGCACGATGCATCCCCGCGCTCCATGAAAGTTCAAGAGTTTAAACACCGTGCAACAGCCTTTTGCCGCCCCGGCTCACAGCTTGGGCTCACCGGTACACTTGAACCTGCGGGAATCTTCGTGATAGGGCACTAATTGTTCGGTGTTCTCGTAATATGCCCTCGGAGTTCAGGAAGATGATCAATTCAGCTTTTTGAACGTCTACCCTGCTTGACTGGTGAAATCGACTTGGCCGCGACTGTAGATCAACTTGGAATCCCTTTTGTAGACCTAGGCGAGGTCAAGCCCCAATCGGAGGCTTTGGACCTAGTCGACGGAGAGTACGCTCTAAAACATCGCATTCTGCCCCTCCGGCTGGAAGGCGAGGTCCTCGTCGTCGCTATCGAGGGTATTGACAGTCTCCAAGCCGCCGATGACCTCGGCATCCTTCTGGGCCGGCCGATCAAGACCATGCTCGCCGATCGCGACATGATCCGCGATCGCATCGAAGAGCGGTTCATCGAGGACATCCTCTCGCACCTTCCGAGCGATGACGGGAACGTCACCGAGATCGATGAGACGACCGACCTCGCCGACCTACAGAAAATGGCGACGGAAACGGCCGTCGTTCAGATGGTCAACCTAATCTTTGCGCAAGCGGTTAAGGACGGCGCGTCGGACATACACATCGAGCCCTATGAGAAGGATGTCAAGGTTCGCTACCGAATCGATGGCATGCTTCAAGATCTCATGCGTCCGCCGAAGCGGATGCACGCGGCCTTGGTTTCCCGCATCAAGATTCTCGGCGAGATGAACATCGCCGAAAGGCGATTGCCGCAAGACGGCCGCATCAAGCTCAATATCGCGGGGCGAAGCATCGACGTTCGTGTTTCGATCGTTCCCGCCGTCTACGGCGAGCGCGCGGTCATGCGTATTCTCGACAAGACGACCGCTCTGCTTGGCCTTGAAGAACTGGGCATGCAGCACGACGCGCTGGAGCAGTTCCGGAAGGTCATCGGCATCCCCTATGGAATCGTTCTTGTTACGGGCCCGACGGGTTCAGGAAAGTCCACCACGCTTTACGCGGCTCTCCAGGAAATCTGGTCGCCGCACACGAATATCCTTACGATCGAAGATCCTGTGGAGTACCAGGTGCCGGGCATCGGCCAGGTTCAGGTTCGGCCCAACATCGGCTTGACCTTTGCGAGCGGTCTGCGCTCCTTCCTGCGCCAAGACCCGGACATCATCATGGTCGGTGAAATCCGTGACCACGAGACGGCGGAAATTGCGATCCACGCGGCGCTTACCGGTCACCTGGTCTTCTCCACGCTCCACACCAACGACGCGCCGGGCGCATTGACCAGACTTTTGGATATGGGTGTCGAGCCTTATTTGGCAGCTTCGTCAGTCGTGGGCGTCGTCGCCCAGAGGCTGCTTCGAAAGAACTGCGTGTTCTGCGCGGCTCCCGCGACTTTCGATCCCGATGCCTTGAGGGCGGTCGGCATCCAGCCGGACGAGATCGGCAAGTTCATGCAGGGGCAAGGTTGCGAAAAATGTGGTGGCACGGGCTTCAAGGGCCGACAGGGTGTCTATGAGCTTCTGATCGTGGATGAACCGATCAAGCACATGACGGTGGAGCGCGCATCTGCGAGCGTCATCAAGAACCACGCCGTTGCGCAAGGCATGCGCTCTCTGCTGGGTGATGGTCGTATCCTGATCATGAACGGCAAGACGACGCCCCAAGAAGTGTTGCGCGTCTGCCAGCGGGAGGGCTTCTAGCCCTTGACAACGTTTGCCTACACTGCCTTGGAACCGTCCGGTAAAAAGAAAACGGGGTACATCGAGGCAGCCGACAAGGAAGCGGCAATCGCTTCGATCACGGCCGATGGCCGGTTCGTGGTCGATATCCGCGAGCAAGCGTTGCAGCGCGAGATTACGATTGGTGGATCGAACAAGAAGGTCACGAAGAGCGATATCGCACTCTTCACGCGACGTCTGTCTGATCTTTCCTCGGCCGGCCTGCCGCTCGATCGGGCGATTCAGGTCGTGGCCGAGCAGAGCGAAAGTGGCGCCCTTTCGGTCATCGCCGAGCAGACGCTCGAAGATGTTCGGGGCGGCCTCAGCGTCAGTCAGGCGCTCGCTAAGCACCCAAAGGTATTCAACGAGGTTTACACTCAAACGCTCCGCGCCGGTGAAGCGAGCGGTCAGTTCCCCGAAGTTACGGGGCGACTGGCGGACTTTCTGGAAAGCGAAGTCGCACGGCGAAGCCAAATCGTCTCGGCTCTGATTTATCCGGGCGTTTTGACGGCCACCGCCGTGGGCGTCGTCCTGTTCCTGCTGCTCTTCGTGGTACCCCGCCTCCAAGGTGTTTTCAAGAGCCTTGGGGACGATCTGCCCGGCCCGACCAAGCTTCTGCTCGGTATCACTGCGTTCCTCACTAACCAGTGGATGATCGTAGTTGGCGGGATCATCGCGATCGTCGTGGTTTACCGGCTCTGGGCAGCCACGGATGCGGGCGCCTTGACCCGTGACCGGGCAATCTTGAAGTTTCCGGTCGTAGGAAAGGTATGGCAGAAGGCGATCGTGTCACGGTTTTCTCGCGTTTTGGGCACCTTGGTTTATGGCGGCGTTCCGATTCTCGAATCGCTGAGCATCGCTGGCCTCTCGGCTGGGAACCGAGTGTTCAAGGAGAGCAGTAATCAGGTTGCAGATGATGTGCGAGATGGTCGTTCCATCGCCGATGCGATGCGCGACTCCGGGGCGTTTCCTCCCGTGCTCACGCACATGGTGGCGATTGGAGAAGAGACCGGCGATCTACCGAAGATGCTGGGCCGAGTCTCCGATAGCCTCGACTTTGAAGTCGATAATGGAATGCGGCGTTTGACCGCACTTGTCGAACCGATTATCGTCCTCGGTATGGGCGGGTTCGTCGGATTCGTTGTTCTCGCTGTCCTCTTGCCCATCTTTGCGGCACAAGACCTTGTCAAATAAAGCTATGAAACACACACGCACAAGAAGGGGCTTCACCCTCATCGAGTTGATGGTCGTCATTTTGATCCTGGCGATCCTCGCGGCTCTGATCGTGCCTCGGGTTATCGGTCACTCAACCGATGCCAAGCGGGCAAAAGCGGCGAGCGACATCGCCGAGCTCAAATCGGCGCTTAATCGTTTTCGTCTCACCTGCGATCGCTTCCCAACCACGGAAGAAGGGCTCATCGCCCTTGTCGAAGGAGGAGACATCAAGGGCTGGAACGGTCCCTACCTAGAGAAGATCACGGGCGATCCCTGGCAGTTCGACTATGTCTACGAAGACTTAGGCGGAGATCAATTCTCGGTTGTTTCCTATGGGGCAGATAACTCGCCCGGCGGCGAAGGCGAAAACGCGGATGTGGGAGACGCTACCGAGTAAATCGGATTCCCAATGCGCCGTCGTGCTTTCACCCTCATCGAGTTAACCGTGGTCATTTTGGTCTTGGCTCTCCTAGCTGCGTCCATCATGCCCAATGTTGCATCCGCCATTGAATCCAATCGGCGGCGCAACTTCCGTTTGGCGGTGCCTCGAATGATGAGTGAAGCGCACAACACCGCGGTTCAGAGTGGCCAGCCCGTTTACCTCACGACAAATGAGGACGACGGCTTCGAGCTCACTCGCACTGTGGAGGGCGAAGAGACGGTGCTTCAAACGTTGAACGCAGTTGAAGGGGTGACGATCGACTCCCTTCTCGCGGCCGATGGGTCGGAACCCAGCGATGAATGGCGCGTTGGCTTTTATCCGGACGGCACGAGCGACGGCGGCATCGTCGATCTCAGCGAAGCCGGAAGCACGTTCCGGTATCAAATCGTGAAGGCCACAAGTAGTATTCGCCGCCTGGGCGAGGACGAGACGGTTGAAGACGAGAAGTGGCAAGCAGGCGACTTAGCCATCCGCGAGGGAACGGGCGGATGAGGAAGCGCGGATTTACGATGGTCGAAGCGATTGTCTCCATCGCACTCGCCGGCTTCGGCGTCGCCGCGGTTGTCGGAGCGCTCGGCTCGATCAATCTAGCGGAAGCTAATGCCCTCGAGCGTGAGCATATGCAGCGTTTGGCGGTCGACAAGTATGACGAACTGATCGCGACGGGCGATTATCAGACCGAGACTTCAGGCAACTTCCAAGATCGGGGGGAAGACAGTTACGATTGGTCAGCGGAAACGGTGACAACAGGCGTTGAGGGC
>JBKJIP010000198.1:0-3899 GCA_046598515.1 Fimbriimonadaceae bacterium
CAGAAAGCTTGGATCTCCCTGTCCGACTATGCCGACCAGTTCTTGGTGATCACGCGCCTTGCCGAAACCTCTGCGAAAGCCCCTTATGCCGCGTTCATCGTGAACCGCAACACACCAGGATTTTCTTCTCGCCCCATTCACGGGAAGCTCGGCGTCCGCGCCGGCAATACAGGTGAGATTTTCTTCGAAGATATGCGCGTCCCGAAGGATTGCATGCTGGGCGAGGAAGGAGACGGTTTCAAGGTCGCCATGTCCGCCCTCGATCATGGTCGCTACACGGTGGCTTCTGGTGCCGTCGGCATTATCACGGCTTGTCTGGATGCCTGCGTCAAATACGCAAACGAGCGCACGGTGCAAGGTGAGGTCATCGGCAAAAAGCAGCTCGTCCAGCAGATGATCGCGGCCATGGTACGCGGCCGGGACGTCGGCCGGTTGCTTTACTATCAGGTTGGCTGGATGAAGAATGCGGGTCTTCGCCACACTCGTGAGTGCTCAATGGCAAAGTGGGTGAACTGTGAAGCCGCCTTCGATGCCGCCAACAAAGCGGTCGAGATTCACGGGGCGTACGGCTTCTGTGACGAGTTCCCGGTGGAGCGCTACTTCCGCAACTCGCGAGGCGCGATGATCTATGAAGGCACCCACGAGATTCACACGCTGATGCAGGCTGAATACGAATTGGGTTATCGATCCGATAAGCCGCTCAGCCGCACGCTGCCGCCATTCCCGGTGGCGTAGTTTTCGGCAACTCCGAGATCCCCCTCCCCAACGGTTCCCCCGCGCACAGGCATCGCAGGGGAACCAGGACACAACCTTAAATTTGTCACTTCGAAGAGAGCTCGCTTCGGAGTGACCAATTTGGAAGTTATGCCCTGGTTCCCTTGAAGGGCGGATGTTCGTGCCGCGTTTCGGGGGAACCGTTGGGGAGGGGGCTTCCCGGAGTCACCAAATTCAGTAAGCTACGTCGGCATACCAGCCATCCATCAGAGCACTTACGGAGGCCTCGCCGGAGCCGAATCTCCCATCGGCGGAGAATCTTATGAAGGTCCAACCGTCGGTGTCCAACACCCGGATTGTTCCAGAAGTTAGCGGCAGGGGTGTCGAGCCTTCAAGCGTGAGGGACATTTGACCGGGGGCGAGTTCTAGGATTTGGCCCGGCGCTAGGGTTTCACCGAAGCCGATTCCGTGGGTCACAAGGGACTCTTTACCGTCCGTATGGCTTGCCCTGAGCATGATCTCGCCATTGCCGGCATCGACCCATCGGGCATAGAGCCGGGGCAATTCGCGATGGGGCCCGGCGGGGACGACGATGGCTACCGCGCCGCGCAGGACTTTTCGTTGGGCGAGAGATTCGGATTGCATGCTCGATGAGGGGGCGAACTAGAGTCTATTAGCTCATCGCTAAGGCTCCGCTAAGTGCCGTCCAAACACGACCGGCTAGGATCGCATCTTCGCGTGCCCCATGGGCGGATCCGGCTCTCGCCATCCCTAGATGCGTGGCGACATGGTCGAGGGTGTAACCATCGAGTTCCAGTTGCGCCCGGGCCCGCATATAGGCGCAATGCCAAGCCCCGATCAGTGGAGGTCGCGCGGGCTGGTACTTCCCATTTCGCCACCCTCCGGCGAGGAACAGCACGTCGGCGTACCATGCGAGATCGAACGCGGCATTGAAGCTCACAACCGCCGCTTCTGTGACGGAGTAATCCTCCGCAAAAGCGCGAAGCTCACGCGCGATCGTCTTCGCGGGGAGCCCTTCGCGCTTGATGCGCGGCCAAGTCGTCGCCGACACCTCCAGCGCGGCCACAGAGTATTCGCGGCTAATCCTGCCCTTCCGATTCGTCGGTGGCGCGAACAGCCATTCCCGCCCATCGATCACCTGCTCATCTTCCATAACCGCGACGCCAAGGGATACGGGCGCGTGGACGCCCGGGGTGAGGCCGCTTGTTTCGAAGTCGAGGGCCAGAATTCTCACGCCGAATCTCCAAAAGTGGCGAGAAATGAATAGTAGGCTCTCCGGCGGTTCTCTTCCTGAATACACCATTCGGCGTAGAGTTCGGTGCCCTCGTTCAGGGTCCAATCGAAGAAAGCTCGCTGCCAGTTCATGGAGCCTTTGAACCGAGCGTCATGCTCACATGGTGCCCCAACCCGGCAGAGGGAATCGCGGTGGAGGGGTCCGTGCGGACATCGGCGTGCGGTCATGAATCTTAGTATTACACAGAAAAGTGTCAAACGCAAGATTGACCGCGGGAGCAATGTAAATGCCGTTTTGCGTTATCTTCTTGGAAGTGATGAATCGGCGCGTTGCGATTACGGTGGGGCTTGGGCTTTTGACGGTCGGCGTCGGACTGGCCGTCTTGAATCGGCCACGACCCCCGATCGTCACAATTGGTCCGCACCGTACGGAAATGAAGTTCGTGCCATTCAGCGAAGCAAATCCCAAGCCCTGGTTCGACTTCAAACTGCCCGTTTTCGGTCGAGTGGCGTTCCCGTCGGCCAAACCTCTCCCCGGCGTTAACCCTGCTGACGATCCGCGCTTTGTGGCTGGTTACATCGTCGTGCAGAGTCCTGGCGCGACCTGGCAATCGAGGGGAATTCTTGATCGTTGGGAGATTGCTGGCCAACGATTCGGCCGGATGCCATGGGAAGACCAGGTCTCCGTGTTACGGGTCGGTTATCCGAGGTCGGTCAAGGAGGCATCTGAGCCGGCCAAGATTAACATTGGAGGGGAAGCGGTGCCGGTTTATCGCACTTTCGATCCGACGAAGTTGCCGGCCCGCTATGAAGACCTGGTGATCCAGCAAGGTGAACTCAAGATTTCCGTTCGCTACCTCTATTTGGACGGAGGCGAGCCAAGTGTGGAAATCATGATCAATGCTCCCGTCGAAACCGGTACCGTGCGGGTTGAGACGGGTTCGAAGCACCGATCCAGTTCCTTCAGCACTTCCGGTTGGTTCCCCGTTCGGGTCACTGCGACCGCCGAAGTGGCGCCAGATGGCACCCTCTCCGTGGACGGCACCATCTCACATGGATTAAACGACAAGCCCGTAGGCGCACCAAGCCCTCTGAAAATTAGGATGAAACCCAAGCCCCCAGCCGCTATCAAATCCGCCTGAGTTATTGGACATGCGCCGTCGGTTCATACCGAACTGCCCTGGCTTTGGCCGCCGCGTCATGGGTTTCGAAGGTGAGAAAGGCGAGCAAGATGCAAAGTCCCACATAGCTCACGCCCATGATCCACTTCTGCTTGGGATTCGATGGCTCTTGACCGGGATGCAACTCGAAATGACCGTGGCGCAGGCCGGCCCAAAGGCGTGGGATCGACATGAGAATGAGCAAGAGGATAAATGGGTTACCGATCATTCCGGTCAGGAACATGGTGGCCAATAAAATGATGCCTACAAGCCAGATTCGCGGCGAAATCGAACCTGTGATCCACCCTCCGTCCAGCGGGAAGATCGGAGTCAGGTTGAAAAGATTCATCAGGAAGGTGACATACGCCAGAGCCATGAACAAATCGCTCCCCGTTCCAATGGCGATGGCCAAGAAGATGAGTCCCGCAATCATTCCCGCGATCGGCCCGCCGATGCCGATAACGGCCTCACCCCAAGCCGATTTCGCCCCTTCCTTGCGCAGGATCATCGCTCCGAAAAAGGGGATAAACAGAGGCGCACTTACCGGCACACCCATCGCGGCCGCGGCGGCAACATGCCCCATCTCATGGATGAAAATGCCCACCACGAACCCGGCTGCGAACTTCCAGGTGTAGATCATCGAGTACACCCAGATCGTAATGAACATCGTGGCAAATGTCTTCACGAAGGGCAGAAACTTTGCGCCCTTCAAGGCGACCAGAGCCACCTTGCCAAATTTGGCAAGTAGCAATCCGCCTCCGAGCAGCCCGC
>JBKJIP010000223.1:0-2509 GCA_046598515.1 Fimbriimonadaceae bacterium
GCGAAGCTCAGAATTGGGCTTCGCTCGACGAAGACCAGGTATTGCGTATTCATCATGAATCGCTTCCCAAGCGACGGCGGTATCGACGAGAAAGTGTCCCTTAGGGCCGGGGTCGGAAGCTTCGGTAAGTTCGGTGTCGCCGCGATTGCCGTAATAGCCGACGGCACTGCCATTGATCCACACCGGGGGGCGGTCGATTGTTTTCTCGAGCGCCTCGCCAATCGCCTTGGTGCTGAGAACCCGCGAGGCGACGATCTCATCTTGAACGGGCTTGCTCCATTTTTGGGCAATGGGCGAACCGGCCAGGTTGATCACTCCCGCCGCGCCTTCGAGCTCCTTGGTCCAGTCTCCGGGGTCTTTTCCGTTCCAAACCACGCCGCGGGCGCCTTGAGGGGCTTTGCCCGACCGGGAGAGGACCGCGACTTCGTAGCCCTTCTTTGTGAGGAGATCCGTGAGCGCGTCTCCAATAAATCCGCTTCCGCCGGCAATGACGACCTTTTTCATCTGTTCATCATCATGAACGAATCATTCGTGCGCGAAGGTGCAAGGTCCTAGGCGAGGCGGTGCGCGAGGAGGATAATGGGGCGAATAGGGCGAATGGGACTAATGGGATGACCTGAAGTCTCTTGAGACCCATAAGACCCATTCGTCCCATTTGTCCATCTGGAACGGTGCGACTTACTGCTCCATCTGCTCGAGCTTTTTTGGCCAGTCGTCTTTCAGCAGCCGGCTCAACGAGCGATCGGCCAGCAGTCGGCCTTCGTTCTGGCACTTGGCGCAGTAGTTCGTCTCGTTCTCCGCATATTGGATCCGTTGAACTTTCGCGCCGCAGACGGGGCAGGGTTGGCCGAACTTGCCGTGGACGGCGAAATCGGGGCGGAAAGCGGTCACTTGGCCGGCCCCGGGAAAGCGGTCTCCGAATTCGACGATCAATCTATCTCGCCACGTCTCAAGGGTCGATTGCACGGCGGCGTGGAGTCGGTGCAATTCTTCGTCATCGAGCGAACGAGTCAGGCGGACCGGGCTGAGACGGGCGTTAAAGAGAATCTCGTCCGAGAAGGCATTTCCGATTCCGCTGAAGCGATGTCCGTTAGTCAGCCCTCTTTTCAAAGTCCGATTCTCGGTAATCAGCTCCTCTTTGAACTTTTCGAATGGAGCCGACAAGACGTCGATCCCGCCCGGGTCGTGTTCGGAAAGGGTGGCTTCCCCTTTCACGACGTGGATTCCCGCTCGCTTCTTTGAGCTCGCTTCGGTCAAGAAGAGAGTTCCGCCGCCCTCGAACTCAAATGCCGCATGCCCGATCTTGGCGGGTGGTGGACCCGGCTTGTCGCTCCACCGGAAACGGCCCGCGATCATGAGGTGAACCACCAAGAACAGGTCGTCCTCGAACTCCAGAACCACGCGCTTGCCCAGGCGTCGGAGCCCGATCACATTCTTGCCGACCAAATCCGAAAGTGGCGGGATCACGGTTCGGAGAACAAAGATGTTCAGGGTCTTGGCCGAAGTCAGCCGCTTACCAACGATGCGCGACCGCAGCGCGTGGAGATAGAGCTCGATATCCGGGAGCTCGGGCATGACCGATTATGACTTCTGCTACTTGACGCCGCGCACGTTTTTCAGCAGGTAAGCACCGAGGGCGAAACAAACGGCGCAGAGTCCGAAGACGTAGGTGTAGCCTGCAGGATAGTAGTGGATGATAGGCTCGGCCACGGCCTCGCGGGCAAGTTGGGGGTTGCTCGCGAAGAGTCCGGTCGCGGTTCCGATCGTCGCGGATGTCAAGTACAGCTCGACCACCTTGCCCGGCATCGCGATGAGAATGCCGGCGATGGGGGCGGCGAAGGACTGCGGGAGGGTCATGGCGATATGCCACACCGCCATTTCCTTGGCGGCATCCTCACGGCTCGGAAGAACGTCGGTGCCCAGCGCGTAGTCCACGCTGATGTAAGCGCCATATCCCAGTCCGAAGAAGATTCCCGCGAGGACGACGTCCGTGATGCTTCGGCAGAAGATAAATGCGATCGCCATAACGGCGATGCCGACGTTGGCAATGTAAACGACCTTCTTGCGGCCAACGCGGTCGGACCACTTTCCACCTTGGAATCCGCTGATCGTCGACGCGATGAGGATGACGGCTTGGATAATGGCCGCCTTCATGCCCACATCGTCCTGCTTTATGTTGATGACGTCCACCAGGTAGTAGTTGATGAACGGCAGCACGGAGTAAAAGCCGAGCATCACCAGGGCGCGCGTAATCCAAACCCAAGCAAAATCCGGATACTTGCGAGGATCGATCCAGAGGCTGCGCATGTACTTGCCCCAGTTCAGCTTGGGTGGCTTGAAGGGAAGCGGAGTTTCCTTCATGCCCAGGATCGTGATCAGAGCCACGCCCACGAGAACGACGCAGAGCAGAGCGTACTTCGCGGTTTCCGAAGCGCCGCCCAGAAGCATGCCGCAGCCGATGGCGCCGAATAGGGAGCCGAGCTGGGACATCACGGCCATATAGCCGCTG
>JBKJIP010000259.1:0-4542 GCA_046598515.1 Fimbriimonadaceae bacterium
CGTGTAGGAGGTCAGCGACTTCCCGCTGTTGAAATTGTAGGTTCCTGGCCGAATCAGGTTGCGGATGAACGGGCCGCCGCCAAGGGGCTTTTCCGGCCAGATGCTGCGGGGGACAAAGGCCGTGAAGGCGGCGGCGAAGGTCTCCCCCTTCTTCGTCTCGAAAGAATCCTTGTGCTCTAGGAGCCAGAAGGTGTTCTCGTATTCGCGGAAGGAGTCTGCCGTATCGCCCGCAAGGGTTGCGCTCTCGATGGCGACTTGGGCCTTTTCGTTCCGTACGAACTGGGCCCGAATCTGTTGGAGGGCGATACCGGCCATGAAAATTACGGCCAGGCCGGGGACGAAGAAGAGCATCAGTCGCTTGGAGTTCTCGCCTTTGCTCTGAAGGATGAAGACGGTCAAGACGAGGAGCAGAACTGACAACAGCGTCCGCATGCGGCTGCCCTGCACCAAGCCCGCAGTTATGCTCGCCAGCATCAAAGGGATCAGGATGAACGGGTTGATTTTCTCCGTGGTGAACTTGCTACGCACGAGGGCGTTCACGAAGTAGATGAGCAGACTTCCGGCGAAGAGATTCATCGGGGCGATGAAGATTTGGCCGCCCGCTTGAAGGGTGATTCGATTCTTTAGGTAGCCCTGAATTCCTTCGCTGATGATCAAGTTGACCTGGTAGCCCAGGGCCACACAAGCCGGAATCAGCATCACGACCAGCAGCACCTTCATCATGTCCGGTCGGATCGTTTGCCACCGCTCAAAATCGTAGAGTCGGGCCCGGTTCCGCTCGAAGAGCCGGGTTCCCCCGAGACCCTCGTACACCCCGACGGTCACGAATCCGAAGATCATGAACCACATGTAGGCGGTTAAGGGGACGTCGAACGAGTAAGTCGTCGCGTAGGCGTGATTCTCATTGTAGAGTCCGAGCGCGGGGGATCCGAAATGGACGAACGAAAAAGAAAGAGCGAAGAGGACGACGGGGTTGTAGAAGTTCTCCCGCATTCTCCCCTTGGCGAGGGCGAAGGCGATGATGATCCACAGGATGGCCCCCGCTAGATAGAGGATTGGTTGATAGCCATAGGCACTGTTCACCCAAGCCACTCCGCGATAATCTTACGCATGCCGTCGTCCCACGCCGAGGCGCTGAAGTTAGCTAACTGGTTCTTTACCTCTTGAAGTTCCGCCGGGTTCTCGGAGAGCCGAGTTAGAAGCGCAACCAAGGCGTCGACATCGTTGTAGGGCACGTGAACGCATGCGCCTGCATCGATGTATTCCTTCGCGGTGACGACCTCGGAGTTCACGAGGAACGGCGTATTCGTAGCCAAGCAGTCGCCCCACTTGTTCGGCTCCGCCACTCGGTTGATCTCGAGCGCGGGGTCATAGTAGGTGAGGGTGAGGTGGGCGCGGTAGTTAAGAGCCAGGGCTTCTTCGTTCGTAACTACTCCCAGATACTCGACGCCCGGCTCCTTTATCAAGTCTTCTGATTCCGCGGCGAAGGTACGCCCGGCGACAAGCAAGTGGAGCTTCTCGGGGCCAAGCCGGCGATAGGCTTCAAGGATCGGGGCGATGCCCCGATCGGCGACGAGTCTGCCGGTGACGAGGACGGTCAAAACCGGACCCGGTGCATACCCGCGCTCAGAGGCCATGGCTTTGGCTTGGTCCACCGCAGACCGGGTGGGCATGTTCGGCAAGAAGCGATCGTTCGAACGGACTTTCTTGGTTCTGAACTTGGAAGGCAGCAGGTGGATCTTCGACTTCTTGGCGGCGATGTTCTCGCAGATTTCGAAGGTCTTGCGCATCCAGCCCGGCCAGTTCGACAGCATGCTGAAGTTATCCGCCTCATCGAAGATGAATCTCTTGCGGAAGGCGAAGGCGGCGGAGACGGCGGTGTCGAAGGAAAGGCAATAGAGCGGTCGGCCCTTGGTGTTGAACAGGAAATTCCACCAGAGCTTGGCCATCCAGCGCGGATAGTGCAAGAGCATGGCTTTGCCGCCATAGCCGCCGCCTCGATGCAGAATCTTCAGGGTGAGATTGGGATGGGGCTCCGTCTGCTCTCCACCGCGCTCCCAGCCCCAAAACTCCACGGGATGACCCATTTCTTGGAGAAGCTGAACAAGCTTTCGCAGACGGACGCGCTCTTCGGGCCCCTTTGCGGGAGCGACAACGATAACGGGCTCGGCGATGAGCGCCGCCCGCTCGTCGGACGCAAGTTGGGGAGCGGCGGACATCTTATAGAGTTTACTTCGCGAACCGGATACACTCTAACCTATGGGCAAGCGGCTGTTCGATATCCTTGTCGGCGGCTTTCTGCTTTTGATCTTCGCTCCGCTGCTCTTGGTGTTAGCGGTGCTGGTGCGCGTCAAGCTCGGGTCACCTATCTTCTTCCGCCAAGGGCGGGCCGGACGAAACGGGCAAGAGTTCAAGATGATCAAGTTCCGGTCCATGACCGACGGGCGCGATGCCAACGGTAACTTGCTTCCGGACGACGATCGGCTTCCCCGCTTCGGCAAGATTCTTCGGGCGACGAGTTTGGACGAACTTCCCGAGCTCATCAATGTCGTAAAAGGGGATATGAGTCTGGTCGGTCCCCGACCCCTGCTGACTCGCTATTTGGATCGATATACGCCGGAGCAGAACCGGCGACACGAGGTGCGCCCTGGGATCACGGGTTGGGCCCAAGTCAATGGCCGGAACAACTTGGCCTGGGAAGACCGCTTCGTCCTCGACGTCTGGTACGTCGACAATAAATCTTTGCTTCTCGATCTTAAAATCCTGTGGATGACCGCGCTCAAGGTCGTCAAGCGCTCGGATGTGAGCCAAGACGGCCACGCTACCATGAGCGAGTTCACGGGCTCCCAGTGATGCTTGAAGGTGTCCTTCTCACCGGCGGCGCGAGTAGCCGAATGGGCCGCGACAAGGCCACGCTTGAGATTGATGGCGAATTCTTGTCCCATCGCCTTGCCCGCGTGATGATCCAGGTCTGCGAGCAAGTCACAGTTTTGGGGCGGGAGCCGATTGAAGGTTACGCGTTTCTCGAGGACTCGGAGGAATATGGCGGGCCCTTGGTCGCGCTCAGTGCATTTCGGCCCTCCGCCGATCGTGTTTTTGTTGCCTCGTGTGACTTGCCGTATTTGACAACGGATGCGATCGCTTTTCTCAACGGTCTGGAGGGCGAAGTGATCGTTCCGATTGTAAATGATCGGAGACAGCCCTTGTGTGCGATCTATTCGTCGGCTTGTTTTGAGGTCGCGAGACAGGTTGTCGTCACGGGGAGCCGAAGCATGAATGCTTGGCTGGACCATCTGGACTTTCAAGAGATCGATCCGACGAGTCTCGGGCTGGATGATTCGGTCTTCGCGAATGTGAACACACACGAGGAATGGCAAAGAGGACGAACTCCCTGTCAATGAGTGCCTCAGATCACTAAAGCATCTAGTGCCCACTCCTGAATGTGGATGACGACTAATCCACAATTCCATTTTCTGCCGCATCGTCAGCGGCGAAATCGACGTCCTTTCTATCTCGGAGAAGGGCAAATCGATCTTTGCGCCATCGCAGGCGAATGACTCGATTTGATGGAAGTCTTCGCTCCAGTTTCAAAGAAGGACCGGCCCGCGCTGTGTCGGCTCTTGATGCCGGGACGAACGTCTAGCAGGCTCACGCCACCTAGCGGGCTCCGTTCTGTCAGGAACATGAAAGACTTTGCCGCCCGTATCTCAATGACGACTCAGGACCGAGCGTTCCGGTGCTGCATTGGAATGACCTTGAAGAGGGCGGCGGATGCATTGTGCCGCCGAAACCAAGCTTTCAGGCTCAAGCAAAGCTGTCTGCGGGGCACGGTGCATCCCCGCCCTTCCTTGTTTCAGGAGCACTTGACCTGGTGCTAGGCACGCTCCTCGCTGACGCGGAAGATCGCAAGCCCGTTATCCTGCGGCCCTATCAGGAGCAGATGAAGCAGGCTTGGCACGCGGCGAAAGACCGCGGGGTCAAACGGGGGCTTGTCGTCGGCGCGACCGGAACCGGGAAGACGACCTCCTTCGCCGACATTATCGGCGAGCAATGCCTTGCCGATGAAAACTACTCGGCCATGATCCTCGCTCATCGCGGTGAGTTGCTGAGGCAAGCTTCGGAGCGGTTCGCCGCGATGTTCCCCCATATCGGCGTTGGAATCGAAGCCGGAGAGTTGCAGTGCCCGACCCACGCCCGTGTCGTGGCTGCTTCCGTTCAGTCTGTCGGCAGCCCGGGCTGCAAACGGCTGTCTTGGATGCGGCCGAGGGAGATCATCTGCGACGAAGGGCACCACGGCGCGGCCTCGTCCTATCAGAACGTCTTTCGGCGCTTCGGCTGCTACGACAATGACGGTACGTACCTCCTGGGCTACACGGCGACGCCTCACCGACTCGACCAGCTCGCCCTCTACGGAAGTGAAGAGGCGATCTTTCAGGAAGTCGTCTTCACCTACGACATCGTGGCTGCCATCCGAGATGGGTTCCTCGTCGACCTCCGCGGTTACCGAGCCGCGGCCGATATCGACCTATCGAGGGTGCGAAG
>JBKJIP010000045.1:0-18187 GCA_046598515.1 Fimbriimonadaceae bacterium
CCGCTGAAGGCCGAACTTGTGGCCCATGTGGTTCCAGTCGCCATCAGCGCCGACGCCGCCCAAGTAGAGACAGCCGTCCGGTCCCCAAGCCAAACGATTGACCCCCGCCTCGATGCCTTCCGAGTATCGGAACACGCATCCTTGAAGCGTGCCCGAGACTCTCTCGATGAAGACTCGCTTGACGCCTCCGTGGGTTACGTCGCCCACCAGCATCTGCTGGCGGTACAGCCCATCGGGCACGAGCACCATCTCCGTCGGTGAATTCCCGATCTCGCCGTGGGGGAACCAGACCACGGGTGGATCCATGATCTCCGTGCCGGTGGGCGTGTCTTGGTGGCCGTAGAACGCGCCTTCGCGAAGAACGTTCATGCGCCAAGCGGGCATCCAGGCGCCCTGGTTGTCGCAGAAATAGATCAGGCCGTCGTAGCCGACGTTCATGCCGTTCGGTGTTCGCGCGCCGTGGGCGTAGCGCCGCCACGTTTTCTTCTCGGGATCGATTTCGATGATCGAGCCGGGGCCGTTGCCATTGGCGTATGCGCTTCGGGAGCCCGACGAATAGTTCGTCACGCCCGACTTCAATGGAACCGAAGTCGAGATGTACAACTTGTCGTTCAGCGGGACTAGATTGAACGTGAACTCATGGTAGTTCTGAGATGCGGGCCAGCCCGTCGCAACGCACTCGTATCGGTCGGCGACGTCGTCGCCGTCGGTGTCTGTGACCTTAGTGACTTCTTCTTTTTGGGTGACGTAAAGCGCCCCTTTCCACCATTTCATGCCAAGCGGCTCGCCGAAGCCTTGGGCAAAGCGATGGACTTTGACCGGGCCGGGGCCGTCCAGATTCGATAGGAAGTAGATGGAGCCGCTCGGATCCCACGTGGCGAGCGCGAGGCGGCCATCGGGCAGGAAGGCCATCGCTCCGACCCCAGGCTTGAAATCGGGGCCGCGGAAGTTCTCGAGCGTCATGCTCGGATGCACATCCTCCTCGGGCCGTCCATCGCCAGGTCGGTTGGGATCATTCCCGTAGAACCACTTCTTGGGTCCCGGCGCGACAACGAAGGTCTGGCCGCCTTCCGTCTTCCAAGCGTCGGTCGGAACGACCACCATGTCCTTCGACCCCGGCGTTTGCCACGAGAGGGTCACATAGAAGTTTCCGCCCTTCTGGAAGAACGGGATCTTGACTGGATGAAGCCCGGCTTTCAGGGTGAGCTCGTCTTCGGCGCGGAATCCGCTCAAGTTTTTCGTTTCGCAGATCTCTTTGCCATCGATGATGAGCTTTGCCCCGTCATCACAGGCCAGCCGGAATCGGTAGGCGCCGGCTTGTTTGATATCGAGCCAAGCCCGAACCTCGCCGACGAAGTTGGTCTTTAGCGGACCTTCTTGAGAGTCGATCTGCGTCTTCAGATTGACCTTGTCGGTCACGAAGTAGGCATTGGCCGGTTGGCCCTCGCGGATCGTAGGGAATCGGTCGATCAGATCGCCGCAATCCCAAGCGCGGACGGTAACTCCGGGCATGGTCTTGACGGTCTGGGTTTGGAACAGCAATAGGGCGGCAAGAACGATCATCGCGTCTCCTCCTTGAGGGTCAACCTGATCGGGTTGGCGTTCGTGGCACTAGCTTCCAGAGTGCCGCCGGGCGGAACTCGGTAGGAGATGGCGCCACGGTCGCCGGCGGTCGTGATCGTCATTTCGGGTCCAAAGGATTGCACAACCGAAAATTGATTCGTTCCGTCGGACACTTCGTAGAACAGAGACACCTTGCCAGATTTCAGTTCGTAACCCCGCCAGTCAACCTGAACAGGCTTGGCTGAACTGGTCCAGACGTTGTAGTCGCCGAAGACGCGTGCCCCGCGGAGTTTCTTGGCGGTAGCTTTGGTGCTAGAGAACCGCAACGTGGCCCCATCGCTTTCCGGCCAGATCTGCTTGTAGTTCCACTGATAATCCGTATCGGAACCGCCATGGGTGGTCGAGTTGAACCACTCGGTAACTTTGCCCCCATCGAGGACCTCGATTCGGAACGGAGCAATCCGCGAAGTCTCATCGAAGGCGACGTAGATGTTTGTGTAGTCGCTCGACCTCAGGGGCGGAGACGTGATGGTGCCGCCATCCTTCGTGAACGTAGCAACGCCCTTGCTTATAGTTGCGTCTTGGGCAGTCCATTCGCTGTCCTTCTGCATCGTTGCCAAGACATAAGGCAGGTTGAAGAGGGTGTTCCCCTTCGCCCGAGAGTTGTCTTGACTAAAGTCGAAGACTTTGCCGCGCCATTCCATTTCGCCATCCCAAATCTTCTGGATGGCGCAGGTCTTGGGATTGAAGGCGATCCAGCGCGTCGCGCTGGTCTGAACCAGCACCATCCGCGAGCGATCTTCGAAGGCGGCGCGATGGACTTTGGGAAAGTCCCCTTGCGCAGCGGCGAGTGAAAGCAGAATTCCGAGCAACTTAGTCCAATGTTAGCCTAAGAAAACGGGGAGGCCAAGGTTGACCTCCCCGTCCCGTTCAAAAGAGCCTACTCACCGTAGACGAACACGCCACCAAGGTGGCCGGCCCACGAGATTAGGCCAAAGCATGCCAAGGCCAGGAGGTAGTAGATCACTCTCATGGGCACGTTCATCTTCTCGTGCCGATGGACGCGCATGGCGACCATTACTCCCATGAAAACCGAAGCAACGACACCCATGGCGAGGTGGGTGAAGATCAGCCCCTTGTAGGGCAGTTTCAGGAGCATCATTGCTCCAACACCCGACAAAATGGCACCTATCGAGGTGGTCGCCGCCATTACGATGCAATACCAGCCTGCCTGCAACAACGTCTTGTCCTTGCGCAGCATTCCGAGAAAGTCTAAGACGAGCCCTCCGATAAAGAGGGCAATCGGAAAGTGAACGATTGCGGGATGGTACGCATTTTTGGGCGGAAACGACGCGGGTTTCTTGACCGGCTCCGCGGTCGCAACCGGCTTTGCTCCCGGGACTGCACCACTGGCGGGGTCGCCGGGAAATGTTCCAGCGGCGATCTCAGTGCCGTTTGGAGTTCCGTCGCCGTCAGCATCAAGACCGTCTAGGCTGGCAAGAAATGCCCCACTAACGGCGGACACTGCTTTGTCGGTCATTTCCTTCTTGAGTTCTTTGCCGTAGGCATTGAAGGCAAAATCGGAATCGGAGACATGGCAAATCCCGCAGGACTTCTCGCCCATTGGCGAATCATCCTTGACTTTGTAATGGCTGACGAAGGCGTCTAGAAACTCGCCGTTTGCGGGAGCGAAGGAGGCCATGAGGGCTAAAACCATGACCGGAATCCATCTTTTCATTATAAATCCTCCTCAAGGGGCCCGCCCTCCGCAGTAGCCGGCCCCGAGAAATGCTTATCAGCTGCCGGGGTTCGAGTCGGCCTTGATTTCAGCGCCGTTCTTCTTGCCGTCGCCGTCCGAATCCTTGTCCTCGACCTTGCCGAGAATGGCTGCAGTCAGCTTTTTACTGTTCTCGGCCTTCATGGCAGCAGCGAGATCTTTACCGTACGGATTCAGTTTGCCGCCCGTGGTCTTAACGTGACAGGTGCCGCATTTGGCCTTACCGAGACTGGAATCAGCCTTAACGTCGTACTTCGTGTCGAAGACCTTTACAAACGTGCTCAGGGCCATCGCCGAGGCGACCACACCCATGATGAGACTTACAGAAGCGAGCTTTTTCATTTTGTTTTTCCTTGAATCGCTGTGACTAAGTCGCCGGCTTTTTTAACCGGCTTGGGAGCCTCCGCAGCTCGGACGGCTACCCGCTTGCGTGAACGTCGATAGAATGCGGCCGTGAATCCGGCAAATGTCAGGATTCCCGTGCCGAGCCAGACGAGCATCGTCATTGGCTTGTGATAAATCTCGATCGGATAGAGAGGAGTGAGGAGTCGAACCCGGAGGACGACGGACTTTTCCGCCGCATTCATGCCGATCATGGCGAGTTCGGTTTGTTCGTCGAGCTTGATAGCGCGATCGATCGTCTTGCCGGATTCGCCGATCTCCATTTCAGGGTTGATCGACTTCGTCGTACCGGCCGACTCGACTTTAACCATGGCGCCGAAGCGTGTCCCGGTGACTCCGAAATCGCCGCTGCGAGTCATCTTCTCGTAGGTCAAGACCATCTTGCCGAACTGGGCCGATTCGCCCGCTTTCAGCGTGATGTCTTGACTTGCGTCGGTCTGCGGCTGTCCCAGGGATACGTAGGTGTCCATCAAAAGGCTCCGCTCGATGTGCGGCCACACCATAGTGGACTCTTGTCCATCGGCCATCGTCATCTTGTAGAGGCCAGGGGTGGCAGTGAAGAGCACCTTATCTTTATTGTGAGGATCGTAGACGTCGAGCTTGAGTTTGTTGTCCCGATCTCGTTCGTTGGTCGTCATTCCCGCATATCGGACTTCGTAATTCAGCAGTCGACCCGGTCGATCCTGCATGACGAAGGATTGCCCCTTCGATTCGAAGCCCCGCGAGACGATTAAGCCCGTCATTAGGACGGCAACGCCGACATGAGACAGGAACGATGCCGTTCCCATTTTGCTTCGCTTGAACAGCTGCCCCATCCGCCAGAAATTGCCAACCATCACGAAAACACAAATCCCGAAGAGAACCATGAGCCAGGCCAAGCCTTTAACTTCAAACTTCCCGAGCATCATTATCGGCGGAGCAAGGTCCAGTTGTCTGCCGTAAGAAGTTACGACAGTCAGAAAGAGGGCAAGCCCCGTGATGCCGACGGAGATGCAAAAGACAGTGTAAACCTTGGAGAACAGTTCCTTCGCGGACGATCCGTTCCATGCCGTGAATGGCGCGATCGCCATGATAATCATCAGCGGCACAAAGATCCAGGGCAGCACTTGATGATAGAGGGATTCCTCGACGATCTTGGGCTTCTCTCCCTTTACCGCTTGAAGGAATGGAACGCTCATTCCGATCAGGGTTGCCACGCCCATTGTCATCAACGCGGCCATCCCGATGATGTAGAAGCCTTCGCGTTTAAACCCAACTCCGGCCACGGCTTCAGTAGCTGGTTTAGTCTTTCTGGCTTGGAAAGCACGGAATGACCATAAGCCCATGAAGGACAGCACGGTGCCGGCGAGCAGGACAATGAGCAGTTTCAGGGCGGAACTATTCATCTCCGCGAAGCTGTGTACGCTCGCCTCGCTGAGGAAGCCCGATCGGGTCAGGAAGGTGCCGTACATGAAGAGAAGAAACGGGAGACCCGCCAGGAGAAGGTTGGAAATCTGCCACTTCTTCTTTGTGGACTGCACGAGCACTCCATGGATCAGCGCAGCTGTGAAACACCAAGGGACAAAACTGACGTTCTCGACGGGGTCCCACATCCAGAAGCCGCCCCAACCGAGGGTCTCGTACGCCCAGAACCCGCCCATGCAAAGGCCGAGGCCAACGAATGTGGTCGAGATGATTACCCAGGGTCTGACGATTGGAATCCAATCTTCGTAGTTCTTTGTCGCGAGAGCCGCGAACGCGAGTGCGAAGAGTGCGGTCAGGGATCCGAAGCCGAGGAAGATCGTCGGCGGGTGGATGATGACCCAGTAATTTTGAAGCGATGGCGCCAATCCAAGTCCGTCGGCGGGAACGAATGGCTTGCCTTCGAAGAGATTCAGGTTGAAGGGCGATTCAAAGGCCAAAATGCTCGTGATGCCTCCCAAGAAGAAGGCATAGGCGATGGTGTACCACCGTTGGTAAACACCCGTCTTGGAAATGGTGAAAAGGGCAAAGATCGTGGCGCACGTGCCCCACAGAAGGAAGCTGCCTTCTTGGCCGCTCCAAATGCCGGCGATGCGGTAGCCGAGCGCGTTCTTGGTATCGGCATGGCCGAAGACATACTCGTATTCAAATCGGTTCGCGGCGAAGAGAACGCCTAGCGAAAGGAAGGAACTGAGAAGGGCCGCGCAACCACCATAAAAGCTGAATCGGCCGAGTTTGGCCAAGGCGGGGCGATTGCTACCGAAGAGCCATGCAATCCCGGAGACTGCAAACGCGCCGGATGAAATCAGGATGAGGATTCGGCCGATGAGGCCGACAGCGAGGGACCAGTTCGGAGGAGATACTAAGTTGGTCGGATCAATTTCGGTCATTGGAAGGGCACACTTCGCGTTTCGAAAGGTAGGTTGGAGCCGGATGGCTCCAACCCAAGTTGAGTTAGTGAGGACCGTCCAGTTCGGCCTTTATCGCTCGCTTCTTGTCCGATTCGATCAGCCGTTGCTGCTCGTCTCGGCCCAGTCGCGTTGCGGGGGGCTTTGGCGTTCCTAGCGTGTCGAGGTTCTGGTTCGCAACATTCATCAGATGCTTGGCATACGGAGCGTTGTGCACCCCGTAATCACCTGATCGAACGACGAAGTAGTAGTTGTGTCGAGCTCGTTTGATCTCGATCGGCACACCGGCTTGGTCGGGAGGCGTAAAACCTTCGCCAGTTAGGGTGCTGGTGTACTCCCAGAACATTTTGTTTCCGTACTTGGCCTGAGCCCAGGTCTCCATCCGAGTCCTTAGCGAGACGAGTCGCGCCAAGATGTCCGACTTGATCGTGTCCGCTCTAGCGGCCGCGTCGGTCGGTGTATGGCATGGGGAGCATCCCTTATCGAAGCTCACCGTGAAGGTGTGCCGCGAGTCAGGCATATGGCATTTCGTACACTGGCCGGGCGCTTGCGCGTGAGCCGTGTTCGATTCGATCGGGCCAGAGCCGTCGACGCCGCCGAAGCCCATAAGCATTTGCATCTGGTTGCTATCGTGCATGCTTGGTCGAGCCGTACCGGTAGCAAGTTTCGCATCGCTCGGGTCCGTGCCGCGTCCGTTGTGACACTGAGCGCAGATATGGTCGTAGCTGGTGAAGTTCGCCGCGGTCTGGCCGGGACCGATTTGGGTTACATCGGTGTTGAACACTTTGTGGCGCAACTGAACTTCTTTGCCGCTGTCGTTTAGATTTCCAGTTTGGCGGTGCGGGTTGTGGCAGGTAACGCAGTCCGCGGAATGCGGAACCGTCGTAAGGGTCGCTTCCGCGATCTCACGAATTTCCTCATCCGTCATCGTAACCGGATCCTTGCCTGTTTCAATCTCAGCGCGAAAGGCGCCGCTGTGACAGGAAATACACCGCGAAGTGCGTCCGTACCGGTTTGGATCTGCAATGGCTTCTTCGACCGGTCTAGCGATGAGCTTGCTATGCTTCGAGAAGCTGAACTGATCGGCGATCGGGCCGTGGCACTGAGCGCACACGACGGGTGAGGTGATCTTCGGGAAGGCCAAAATATTGGTCTTCGAAGGGGCCGCCTTGTGAACGCTTCCCGGGCCGTGACAGCTTTCGCATGTCACATTCTTCGAGAAGTGCTTCGTGTCTTTCCAGTGGGCGTAGATTGGGTCATCCGGATTGCGGCCTCCGTGGCAGTCGGCACAGTCCTCAGGAGAGATGGACTTCGCAGTTCGCTGTTGATCGCTCAGAAGCGCCAAAAACTGCTCGGTCACAGACCCCTGGCCACCGTTTCCGGTGGTCGGACCGCCTACGCCGCCGCAGCTTTGGAGAACCAAAACGGCGGCCACAATCGGGATGGACGCAAACAATGAAACGAACCATCGATTCTTCATAGTCGTCCTCCGCTGAGGTGATTTGTCCAAGTCGGATCAAGCTTCTTCAAAATCGCACCGTATATCGAAGCGACGCGAACGTCGTTCGATAGCCTGTGAGGTTGTAGAGCCGGTCTTCGTGCCGCCACGGAGCCACCACAAGTTCTAAGTCGTGATCCTCCGACAGCCGGCGCCGCAAACTTAGCGTTAGCTGAGTCCCGCGAACATCACCGGATTCGTAGTAGTTCAGATTCGCCGATGCCGACATGCGCGGGTCTTGCGACCAGTTCACGCCGAACGCCAGCGATCTGGAGTTAGGGAAATAAAAGTCGAGGGACTGTCCGCTTTCAGCTCCTCCGCTAACGGCGAAGTTATCCGCCGCGAACTCGATATAGGCATTCCAAGTTGGGTCGAAGACATAGCTTCCGCCCATTACGAGGTTGTGCCATCTGATATCGACGCCTCGTTGCTTGTTCTGCTGGAACCGATAGGTATAGGTCCCGTAGGCCGCGAAAACGTCGTTGCCGCCGTCGAGCTTGGCCTGAAACATGGCTCGATCGTCCCACAGGAGCTGCCGGGTGTCCTGCGTGTTCATAACCGCCGTCTCCCTCAGGTCCTCCCAGGATCCGCGAAGGGTCACTCTCGCCGGGCCGAGCGATCCCGAGAGCCGGGCGTCGTACTCGTTCGACTTGGGAACGTCGATGAAAGACTGATCAGCCCGAATCCGCTCCGTTTCCCGATGTTTGTATCCAAACTGGAGATTCCAGCCAGGTAGGCGGTGCTGGAGTCGGATGCTCGTTAACAGCCGCTTTCGGATATGAGCGTTCTGAACGTTGTTTAGATCAACATCCTGTCGTCCAAAGTGGAACTGCAGCCCGGTCGATGGGGCTAGATCCCAAACGCCCGCGAGAGCGTAGGATCGAACGAAGCTGTTTGCCAAGCCGGCTTGCTGGATTTTTGTCGAGGCCGCCGTTCCTTCAAGACTGAAGTAGTCGCCAAAGTCCCGGGCATAGCCTGCGCTAATCGTCTGCTGGAGGGTTCCCGGCTGCACGCCCGTATCGTCGAAAGAACGGCGATCCGAGAAGTTGACGTCGAGGTTGCCTCCCAGCACCTTACCACCGACGCCCCCGGCGAACTGACGGGTTCGCATGTGCTCCGCTTCGCGAGGAGTGGCGTACCGAGCGTCTCGCTCGGTCGATCGATAGATGGCATAGCCTCCGAAATTGGGAGCGAAGGCGTGGTCGAGGGTTAGCTCGGTCACGTTGTCTTCGCTCCGATCTTTCGAGTGCCAATCGAAATCGTCGTACTTGTGCTGGCCGCGGTTCCCGCGCAGGACTGTGTTGCCACGGTTCAAGGCGATGTATCCGGAGATGAAGTTGTCCTGCGGAGCCAGTCCCCGCATGACAAGCCAAGCGGTCGGTGTCTTTTCCGTGCCCGGCGTAAAGAGCTTCAGATTGTGAAGATTGAATCCCTCTGAAGGCTGGGCATAGCGGCTCAAGCCTACGTTCGACTTGAACGTTGTGTATCCGACGGTGATCTCATTCCACTTTAAGGGAATGTCTATTTCGTCTGGGTCCTGCTCCTCCTGCTTGGGCGGATCGGTCGGCGGAGGCGTTTCCTGCGCCATTCCGCCCACCGCCGCCAAGGAAAGGGCGGTGATCGTTCCCATCGAAAGCCAAGATTTAAAGTTCATCATTTGCTTTCCTTCAGGGTTTCAAGAAGCGGGGATCGGTGTTGCTGCCGTGAGAGGCAACGTGACAACCCGCCGTCCAACAGGTCTGGCCCGGGTAGTGCTGAGCTAGTTTGTCGGTATGGCACTGGGCGCAAAGGCCGCGTGTAACCGAGTTCAGCATCTTCGGGTTATTGGAGCCGTGCGGTCGATGGCATTCCTGGCATCCATTGCCCGTAAAGCCGGCGACCGGATCATGCTCAAAGAGGAAGGGTCCGGCCTTTTCGGTATGGCAGGTTACGCATTTGCCCTTGAGAGCATCGTGCTTGACCTTCGCATCCTTCGTAGGGTGAGGCGTATGGCAATCGCTGCAGACGACTCTTCCTTCGGGCACGGGGTGGTGACTGGATCCACGGAATTCGGCAAGAGCGGCTGGGTGACACGATCCGCACAGCTTTGCCTCGTCCGCTTTCAGCATGGCTTTGGTATCAACCTTCGCGGCAAAGACGGGCGTGCGCGGATCTTTCTCTTTCGCGCTGTGGCCCAGGGCCGAATCGGTGTCCGTATGAATCTGATGGCACGAAACGCAGGACAAATCGGCACGCGCATGCTCGGTTCGCTTCCAGTGCGTTTCCGAAAGGGTCTTCTCATGGCAGCGCAGACAGGCCGCCGCCGATTCCTTCGGGCTCATTTTCGTGAACGAAATGACTTCGGCATTTTCTTCCGCTTGATGGATGTGACCAGGGCCATGGCAGCCCTGACATCCTTTCTTATCCAGCGGGAGGCTCGGATCCGAGACGATCGCCGCATGCGGCGAAGCCGGGAAATTCTTTACGATCGAACTATGGCATTCCGTACAGCCGTTTTCTCCCATGAAGTCATCGGGAGTGGCTCGAGAGAAGAGTCGTTCAGCCTGTGACGCGCCCTTTGATTGCACGCTCCCGGCTAAACCGAATGAGAGCATGGCAATGCCGACCGCTAGGACTAAGGCTTGGAGCTTCACAAATACGCCTCCTTGCGCCCCGTCAGAGTCTCCGCAGCCCCTGGCTTGACTTGTTCAAGTATGCACGGCACATGTCACGGAAAAGAGGGGTACACCCCCAAAAATGCCTTTATGTCGGTAAAAATTGGGACAGGATTCAGTGATTTTTCTTTGACCGCACTGATTGCGGCGAACCCGAGACCCCTTGGGAACCTCCCTCTCACGCGGGCGGGGACACATGGCAGACACCGCACGCTAGCCGCGCTCTTCCGAGAGGCGGCTATGGTGGTCTAAGGCTCAGCAGTCCCCCTGCGGGCGCAGCTGTCCGTTTCACTTCCACTGCATTAAGGGTAGAAGGCTTGAAAACTCGTCGGTCCAAGCGACGATATTGCGATCCTTTCGGGTCGGCTGCCAACGTCCGCCCTCTTCGAATACCGCCCAATCCAGCGAGCGGGGTCCAACCACGCACCACTTCGCCCGCACGCGGGCTTCGTGTTTCGTCTCTTCGGCGTCCGCCTCGTGGCAAATGAGGGATTTCATTTCCAGGCTCGTAGCAATGGCCGAGACGAGGGGTTCGAGGTCCAAGTAGCGATTGGAGATGTGAACGGCGAGGAGGCCGTTTGGCTTTAGTTTCCGCCGGTAGAGTTGATACGCTTCGACCGTCATGAGATGCGCGGGGATCGAATCACCGGAGAAGGCGTCGATGAGCAAAATGTCGTAGGTCCGATCCGGCACATCGTTGAGGCGCAATCTTGCGTCGCCGATGATCACATCCGGTTTCGCCTGCGCATTGGCCAAGCACGTGAAGAGGCTGGTGTCGCGGGCGAGCTTTTCGCAGAGATCGTCGATCTCGAAGAACGTCCATTTCTCGCCCTTCTTGGACCACAAACTTGTGTTGCCAACTCCGAGCCCAACAACGGCCACCTTCGCATCCGCGGGTCGCGGATAGGTTCCGAAGACTTCCTTGAGCGGGCCCTCGGGATGGTAATAGGCGATCGGCATGTTCTCGAGGTCCGGCCGGAAGATCTGCTTTCCGTGAAGAATTCGGCCGTTCAGCAGCGAATGCGTGACGCCGGTCTTCTTGGATCCGATGGATTCCACGCGTTGGACACCAAAGAACGAGCGTCCGGCAAAGATCGTTTTCCGCACCGTTTGGTGGTTGTAAACGCCGATCAGAATCATCGATCCGATTGCCAGAGCAAAGCGAAGCGGCCGCGCCGCGCAGATGACGCAGGCGAGACACCCGATCGCGGTGAGCAGCGGCACATAGGTCTGCCGAGACAACATGCCGTGGTTTTCCTGCCACCAAAGGAGCCCGAACGTGCCGGCCCCGATCATAACTGGAACTGCGAAATCGAGCGCGACCAGAGAAGGTCTCCAACCGGGAGCGCGGCTCGGGAGGGCCAGGCACAGGACGGTCAGGACGAGCGTGTACTCGATGACCTGAACGAAGATGTTTGGCGCGATGAGGGCGTTGAACATGCCTCCGAGAACGCCGCCGAACGACATACAAAGGAAGAATTCGGTTAGCCGTCCCGTAGAAGGTCGATCCTTCGCGAGTTCGCCGTGGCAGAGCATCGCGCCGATGAACAGCATCAGCAGGTGGCCAGTGAAAGCGGCCGCATTGGTTGCCGTCAACGCGTAAAGAATGGACGATGTCTTCGTGATCTTCACGGCGGTCATGAAGATGAGGCCGGCCATTAGGAATGGAAACGCGGCGACGATCAGCTTGTGTGGAATAGGGGGCTTCTTCGCGAAGACGAAAACCATCGTGAGCAAGTAGATCGCCAACGGGATCACCCAAAGCAAGGGCATGACGGCGATATCAGTCGTCAGGTAGGTCGTCACGCCGATGAACTGGCTGGATGGCACAAAGGCCAGGAACAGCCACTTGAGTCGGCGCGACCAACTTAACTTCTCCTCCGGTTCCGTCTCAGTTTCCGCTGGCATGGCGAGAACCTTGCCGCGCAGCTTCAGAGCCGTGAATGCGAAGAGCACGGCGAGGCCAAGGTAGCCGATCGTCCAAAAAGTGCTTTGCTGCTGGGCCGTTAGCCTTGGCTCGATGAAGAAGGGGTAGCTGAGCAGGCCAAGGAAGCTGCCGATATTGCTTGCCGCATAGAGGAAGTAGGGGTCCTTGTAACCCGCCCGGCTGAACCAGGATTGAATCAGCGGCGAGCTTGCGCTGAGAACGAAGAAGGGCAATCCCACACTAAGGGCCATGACGCCGAGCATCCACCCGATCGGGTTCCCCGTGCCGGATGGGTGCAAGTCTCCGTAATAGAGCGGCAAGACGATGGCGGGGAGCACCAAGAGAACCAGGTGGACCTTGACCTGATTCTTGAAAGCGAGTTTCTTCGAGACGACATGGCTGTAGAAGTAGCCGCCGAGCAGGGTCGCTTGGTAGAAGACCATGGCCGTGTTCCACACGCTGGGCGAGCCGCCGAGAATCGGCAGCAGCATCTTCGCGACCATCGGTTGAATGCTAAACAGCAGAAAGGCGCTCAGAAGGAGAAGCAACGAACAGAGGAATGCCATGGATACCCAGTAAATCTATCGGCTCATAGGGCGAAGATCGCGACCCGACATCGGATGATTCCCTGCGCTTGACTTCGAAGGGGAGGTGAAACTACCGGAGTTGCAACTGCAATGGTTGAGTGTTTACGCCACACGCCATCGTTTGGCGGACAGACCCGCTCCCCCCTTCCTGCAGACCGCGTGAAAGCGAACCGCTCGAGACGTAACATAATCTGGACGTGGCAACACTTTTCGACAAAGTCTGGGACGCCCATGTGGTGGCTCCCCTGCCTAGCGGCGGCAATCTGCTTTATATCGACCGGCATCTGGTTCATGAAGTCACTTCGCCGCAGGCGTTTGACGGGCTTCGCGAAGCGGGCCGGCCCGTGCGCCGCCCGGATCTGACGTTCGCCACCGTCGACCACAACGTGCCTACCGATGGACGGCCCGTGGATGACTCCACTCTCAGCGGAAAGCAGTTATCCGCCCTTGCTGAGAACTGTGTAGAGTTCGGCGTCGAACTTTACGGCTACCTTGAGCCGCGCCAGGGCATTGTTCACATCATCGGCCCGCAGCTCGGCATCACGCTTCCCGGGCTCACGATCGTGTGCGGAGACAGCCACACCTCCACTCACGGCGCTTTCGGAGCCCTCGCCTTTGGAATCGGCACTAGCGAAGTCGAGCATGTGCTCGCGACACAGACGCTGCGCAGCCCAGCCAAACCGAAATCGCTGGGCGTCGAGGTCACCGGTCAGCTTCAGCCTGGTGTCACCGCCAAGGACATCATCCTCGCTATCATCCGCAAGATCGGCGCGGGCGGGGGCACTGGTTTTGTAGTCGAATACTACGGCGAGACGATCGAAAAGCTGCCTATGAGCGGCCGCATGACGATCTGCAATATGAGCATTGAGATGGGTGCCCGCGCCGGCATGATCGCGCCGGACGATATCACCTACGCGTATATCGCTGACGAAGATCGGCCTTTCGCGCCTCGCGGGGAGGACCTGCGCAAGCAGATTGCCTATTGGAGCACTCTTCAAACTGATGATCGCGGTGAATATGACCGTCATGTCCACATCGATGCAAACACGCTGAAACCGCAAGTCAGTTGGGGTACTACCCCCGCGATGACGGTCGACATCGACGAGGCCATCCCCGAGCCCGCCGATAAGGGCGAAGAGCGCGCCCTGATGTACATGGGATTGAAGCCGGGCGACAAGATGAGCGAGACGCCGGTTAACACAGTGTTCATCGGTTCCTGCACCAATGCCCGAATCGAAGACCTCCGCGAAGCCGCGCGAGTGGCCAAGGGACGCCATGTGGCGGCTGGAGTTCGCGCGATGGTCGTACCCGGCAGCGAAGCCGTCAAACGGGTTGCCGAGTTGGAAGGATTGGATCAAATCTTCCGCGAAGCCGGATTCGAATGGCACCACGCCGGTTGCTCCATGTGCCTGGGCATGAACGGGGATATTTTGAGGCCCCAGCAGCGTTCGGCTTCAACATCAAACCGGCCCTATGAGGGCCGCCAAGGACCGGGATCAAGAACCCACTTGGTAAGTCCCGTCACGGCCGCGGCGACGGCGATCAAGGGCACGTTCGCCGATCCGCGTGACTTCATCGGGTAGATTCGGTTCATGAAGCATCTTTTGTGGCTCGTTCCAATCGCGGCTTTCGCCGCCGGTTGCGGATCCAAGCCCGTGGCGCCGGAGGCGAAGCCGGGGATGACGGCGAATGCGCCTCCCGGAGCCGCGGCGGGCATGCCTACTTCCGGGGCGAATGACGTCGCGCCGACAACGATGGCACCCTTGCCAAACGCACCGATCACGGGCGGAACCGACCTTGGCGGCGGTGGCGGCGGAGTCCAGCAGGCCGTGAAGGATAAGGCGAAGAATGTTGCCGCCGGGCAGGGCCAAGGTTCGCTCGGCAACGCTCCCGATCAGAATGATCAGCAAGACGACGGCCAGGATGATCAGGGCAACTAAGTGAACTCGGACGACTTTCTCGACGAATGCCAGGCTAAGGCCCAAGACCAAGTCAATCGGGCCCGGATCGTGATGGAGTCCATCGACGACGCTGGCATCAACTATGTCCCCAAAGGCGGCCTTTGGACCGTCGGTCAGGTCTTCGACCATATGATCATGGCGAACACGCCATACCTCGCCACGATCGAAACGCAACTCGATCGAGCCCCGCGTGAGGGACCCGGCGAGGTGAATCACTCTTTCTTCGGAAAACTGATCATGAAGCACGGCGGTCCGGATGGCAACGTCCCCGCGCCGAAGTCCATGATTCCTCCCCCTCCGCCCACCGCTCGTGGGCGGATAGACCTATGGTTTGCCCAGATGACCCTCTTCTTAGAGTTTCTTGATAGGGCTAAGGGTATAGACCTATCGAACGTTAAGGCCAGAAATCCGTTCTTCAAGTTAGCAAACATGAATCTGGCGGATTACTTCGGCATCGCCGTGCAACACACGGAGCGCCACATCCGGCAGATCGAGGAACGGTCAAAAGAAAGTGAAGCTCGGACGTTGGACAGTCATTAACCTTTTCATTCTCGTCGCCACCAGTCTCGCATTCGCGAGTCTCCGATTCGTCCCCCAGATTCCGGACCCCAACGAGGGCATGGCCGGCCTCTCGGACAAGCCGCCCGTCGTTTCTGTTCGTCGCTAAGAAGGTACAACTCTTAGCGATGTCGCTCGCTCGCTGGATGGTCGTCAATGCGGTCGTTGTCGTCCTCGTGGGCGGCGTTATGGTTGCTCTGCGAACCATTCCCGCGCCTCCGGATCCCAACGATCCGGAAGAAGTGGGAATGATGAAGGCGACCGTTATGCGCCGAAATCTGAAGCAGGCTTCTGATGCCGCCAACGCGCGAGTCGGCAAGGGGCAAATGAGCCAGACCGAAGCTAAGGACAAGGTCTCCGCCACGGCCGAGACTCTGCTTAATGACCTGAAGCCCGACAATATCCCCGATAGCGACCTCTGGGAATACGGCGAGGTTCTATGGACGGCGAAGGAGTGGGAGCGCGCAATTCCAGTGCTCGAGAAGGCCCTGACGGTCGCAAGCGAGTCTAAGGACGAAGACAGGCGCATCAACGACACCCTTCGACTAGCCCAATGTTATGTCGGCAATGGAGATATCCCGAAGGGAATCGAAACGGTCCGAAAGACTTTCGATGTCGGCCCGACCGGCTCGGCCCCGATCCTGCCTTCTCTAGTATTCGAGTTCGTCCCGATGGCCCAGGGGAAGGGCTTCGATCCGGACCTAGTGAAGCTGCTCCAGGATGCGATCCCGATTTTCGCAAAGACCGAAGTCGATGAGAGCACCCAGCCCGGTAGAGACTTCATTATCGCGCGGCCCGCGATCATCCGGGAAGCAGAACGGCACATTGCCAGACTCAAACGATCGGTTTAACTTTTTTTTGGGCCGGAAGTGCGGATGCCCGGAATCCTCATATCATCCAAATAACTCAAACGCATCATTCCATGTAAGACACGCGATACACCGCGTGCATAGGAGATGCAGATGAAAAAGACGATGATGGCTCTAGCACTGACCGCGGTTGCGGTCGCGGCAATCGCACAAGGCGGCCCTCCCCAGGGTGGATTCCAAGGCGGACCCCCTCAGGGCGGTCAAGGGGGCTTCGGCCAGCGCGGACCCGGTGGACCGGGCGGCCCCGGCATGATGGGCCCCGGCAATCGGATGCCGGGCGGACCGATGCTACTCATGCAGCCCGGCGTGCAGAAAGAGCTGAACCTCTCGCAGGATCAGATCCAGAAGATCGAAGAGCTCGCTCGACAAAACGGGCCGCAAGGCGGCCGCGGCGGACAAGGTGGCCCTCCTCAAGGCGGCCAAGGCGGCTTCCAGGGCGGACCTCCCCAGCAGCGCGGGCAGGGTGGACAAGGTGGCTTCCAGGGTGGCCCTCCGCAGGGCGGGCAGGGCGGCGGCCAACGCGGACCCGGTGGTCCGGGCGGTCCTCCGAACGGCCAGCGCGGGGAGGACATGGATAAGAAGATCGAAGCGATTCTGAACGACAGCCAGTTCGCCCGGTATCAGCAGCTATCCCTTCAAGCGCAAGGCGCCCGAGCGATCCTTCGCCCGGACGTCAGCGAAAAGCTGAAGCTCACCGAAGAGCAGCACGACCAGATTCGCCAGATCATGGAAGCCAATCGTCCGCAGGGCGGCCCTCAAGGTCGTGGCGGCCAGGGTGGACCTCCTCAACAGGGTCAAGGCGGTTTCCAGGGTGGCCCTCCTCAGGGTGGCCAAGGCGGATTCGGCCAGCGTGGGCAGGGCGGGCCTCCTAACTTCGAGGAAATGGAGAAGAAGGATGCCGAGCTGAACAAGAAGATCATGGCTGTGCTCACTTCGAGCCAGAAGGCGACCTGGGAAAAGATGCTCGGTAAGCCCTTCAAGTTCGAGAAGCCGCAAATGGGTCCTGGCGGTCCCGGCGGTGGACCTGGCGGTGGCCAGGGTGGTCGAGGCGGTCAAGGCGGTCAAGGCGGTCGCGGTGGCGGCTAGACCGTAAATCGTAAGTCGTAAATCGTAAATCGACGGGAGTGGGCTGTCCTTCAGGATCGTCCACTCCGGCTTGAACCATGGCAAAGAGGAAACAGTAGTCGGCCAGGGACTTCGTGTCCGGACGATTTACGATTTACCATTTACGATTTACGCCCCGACCTCACCCATAATACGAACGTGAGAATCCTGGTTATCGAAGACGATATCGTGATCGCGGACCAGCTCTCGCGGTTTCTCGAAAGGGAAAAGTACATCGTCGATGTCCGGAGGTCGGGCATCGACGGTGAAGAAGCCGCCCGGGGCGGCAGCTACGGCCTCATCATCCTCGACATCATGCTTCCCGAGCGAGACGGCTGGCAGGTTTGCGATAACCTGCGGCGGGCGAAACTAACGACTCCGATCCTCATGCTCACCGCTCGGGACTCCATCGACGACCGCATCCGCGGTCTCGAAGGCGGAGCCGACGATTACCTTCCCAAGCCTTTCGATATTCGCGAACTCCACGCCCGCATCGTGGCCCTCTTGCGCCGCGACAAGGTGCATCGAACCGGCGCGATCGTGATCGCCGATCTCGAAATCGACACCGTTGCCCACAAAGTCAAACGTGGTGAAACCGAAATCCACTTGACTCCCCGTGAGTTCTCCCTGCTGGAAGCCCTTGCCCGGAATGAGGGGCGAACACTGACAAGGGATGTGATTCTCGAACGGGTGTGGGACAACGAGGAGAGCCTTCTCAACACCGTCAACTTCCACGTAGCCTCTCTTCGCAAAAAAGTGGACGCCGACTTCCCCACGAAGCTGATTCAGACCGTCCACGGGATCGGCTACGTGCTGAGGGCGCCCGATCCGTGAGGTCGTTTCGAACTCAAGTCACGCTTTGGATCGCCGGCGTAGTCGCGCTTGCTTTGATCCTCGTCGGAACCGCACTCAGCGTCG
>JBKJIP010000111.1:0-8300 GCA_046598515.1 Fimbriimonadaceae bacterium
GTTCAAGATGGCGAAGGACGCCCGGGACTTCAAATCCGAAAGGTTCTCCAAGCAGCTCAACGGCGTGGAGACGCGCATTCTGAAGACCGGCTATAAGGGCAAGGGGCGAGGAGACCAGACCATGCAATATGGCATGGCCATCTTCTTGCCCGACCGTATCATCGTCGCCGAGATGATCTCCGAGGAGCAACAGAAGGGCTACCTCGAGAGAATCTTGGACACTGCTCGGGTAGAAATCGCGCCTCCGGACGGCTGGAGTCGAATCATGGCCGGTGACAGCGGCCTCAGCCTGCTCGCCCCGAAGGTGACCTTCACCCGACCCGCAGGTGACTCCGAAATCGAGAGCGAAGTCAACTTCAACGTGCAGGGCGATGGCATGATGGCCATGGTCATCGAGTTCAAATACAAAGGTGAAACGAGAGCGGCATCAGCCGCGGCCATGCAGATTTTCAAGTCGCTTCAAACTACCTTGGGGTCGACCGGCCAAATTACATCTCAGCAGCCGATCGAGATCGGCAACCACTCCGGCATTCGCCTCGGTGTCGATTTCTCCAGAGCGGAAGGTAAAGCCCTAGGTGACATCATTGTTCTCCGACAGGGCAAATATCTTTGGACGTTCATGTCTGTCACGAATCCCGAAAAGCCGGCTGCTCTGAAAATGCGCGCCGCCATTATCAACTCTCTTCAGTGAGGTATCAAGCAAACCATGTCATTCATCAAATCGAAGACGATTCTCGTTCTCGCCGCCACGATCGCCGCCGGAGTCGTTACCGCGCGGCAGGCAGATTGGGTCAAGGCCACGACCAAAGACGGCAGCCTGTCGCTGATGGCACCGGCCGGCTGGATGGTCGCCGACACAAAGGACCCGGCCTACATCAAGCGGTATGAAGAGATTCTCGCCAAGAATCCTGCTCTTAGCCAGGTTAAGCCCGGCGAAGATGATGCTCAAGTTCTGATGATGATGGATATGAACGACGCGGGAGAGGATGGTTATATCGACACCATCAACGTCGTGAAGAAAGCCAACCCCGGAATCACCGATAAAGACTACAAAGCGGTGGGTGACGCCATCATGCAACAGCTTCCCCTGAAGGGAAAAGGCAAGCATGAAGTCGTTACCCTGCCAGTCGGCAAGGCACTCACCTATACCGGCGCCCTGAAAATCGTCACGCCCGATCGAGGAGAGGTCATCATGGATGCCCTCGGATACCTCTTTATCAAAGGTGATTCGTTCTACGTCATCACGTTCGGTACCCACGAGGGCAACATGAAGAAGATGCGTGAGACCTTTGAGAAGATTGCAAAGTCGATAAAGCTCTAGCTTTCATCGCGTGGCCGCACAGTTTTCCCGCTCGAATCCTTTAGAGCGGGAATTGGCCTATTCGCATCGTCCGCCGCCTTTTCAGGCGGCTCGGCAACTTGGCCCGACGTCACCGGCTTTTCGGTGATCACCGGATCGGACTCGAACTTCGTTTCCGGGGATGTTGGAGCACCTCCAAGGTCGGAAGTGATATCCCCCGCCGCTGCCTTGTCGTCCGCCGGCTTCTCAGTCGTCGAGCTCGGAGTTGTCGGGCCGGCATCTTCGGTCTTCGCGCAACCGATCAAGGCGGACGCGAATAGGGTCAGGACGAGAATGGTGGAAAAAGCGCGCATTCCAAAGCGATAACGTGCGGGTTCGGTGAAAAGTTGCCTGCGCGGGCCTAAAGGGTTGCGGGTACCTTACCGTTCATGTCCGCGGCGAGACCCCCGATCCCGATATTCGCGATCCTGGCCGTCGTGATGGCCGTCCTGTTCGGCGCATGGATTCCGCTAGAAGTGCGTGCGATCACGAGTCTCTGGCAAGCCATCTCGTCCGAGCCCTACGGGGCGCTCTTCGGTCACGCGCTGATCGGCATCGTGGTATGCGGTGGACTCGTCGAAGCCGCGATCAAACGGCGGGTTCTGCCCTTGCCCCAGATGAAGCTTCTCGTGCCTCTGGCCTTCCTCGAACTCGGGGTATTGGCGACGATCCTGGTGTCGGAATATCGACACATCAGCATTGCTTCTTTTCTCGAGTGGACATGTTATTTGGCGGCACTGATCTTGACGGTTGGCACGGTCGGTCGAGGTCCCGGTGTTCGCATGGTTCTTGGGGCGATGGCCGGAGCTATCGTTCTGATGGCGGTTTACGGGATCAACGAGTGGATCGATTCGGCCCGCGCCGGGAATCCGTCCTGGCGCATCTTCGCTCACACGCTTGGTCCGAACGTAGCTGCCGCGTTCTTTGCGATGGGGGCTACCTCCTGCCTGGGATTCATTCGGCATCGTGAGCGGGCCGTTGTCCTCCTGAGCGGCCTCGGCGCATTTCTTTGCGTAGTCGCGCTCCTGATGACCGGCTCCAAGGGCGGAGCGCTCGCGGTGATGGCGGCCGGCGTGTTCTTTGGACTTTGGCATGCCGTCGTCGGCATAAAGAGCGGTTCTGCCTCGAAATCCCTAATCCCCCTCGTTGCATGTGTTGCCATTTTTGGCTTAGCTTTCGGATTCACCAACATGGCCGCTCAAAGGTTCTCCTCGGCTGGCAAGGGCACGATGAGCCGAGTCTCGGAAGCATCCGCTTCTCAAGAGCAATCGGCCGGCTTCCGAAAACTTCTCTGGCAAGGGACGGCATCGCTTATCGCGCAGCGACCCTACGGCTACGGGCTGAGCACATACCGCTTTTACTCCGCTCGTCCCGGGCTAACGACGCCCACCCAGCTTTCGCACAACAGCTATCTGCAGTTGGCGATGGAGGCGAGCCCTATCGCTCTCCTCGGCCTCTTAGGGTTCTTGGCCCTTCTGGCAAAGCAGGTCTTTCGCGGGACCGCCGACCAGACGCCCGACACCCGAGACATGAAGATTTCCGTCGCGGCCGGGATCGTGGCCGTCGCCATTCATTCGATGATCGATTCCGATCTGCAGATCTTCGGCGTCGGAATCCTTTTCTTCGTTCTTTGCGGACTCGCGATTCAGCTTTCCACTGATTCCTCAGCGCCCGAGTTTCTTCACCCAGGACTTCGAAAGGGGTTGCTCATCGGCGGCACCCTTATTCCCGTCGGAATGCTCTACTTCGGCCTCGTCGACCTCAAGCATGGTCTATTTTTGGCTACGCCGAGCATGACACCTGCACTGGCGAGAGAAGGGGCTAAGTCGCTTGAATCGCTCGCTCCCCTCGACTCGCGAGTCGCCTACCTAAACTTCCAAGTGCTCCAAAGCACGAAAGCACCCCTCGCGGACCAACTCACCGCCCTTAAGAAGGCGCTCAGCCTGGGCCCCACCTTCGGGATGTATCGCGCCATGGCCGATCTGCTGGCCCGGAATCCCGGGAACGGCGATCCAGTTGGGTACTTAGACCAGGGGCTCTCGCTCGACCCGAACAACCTGCCTTCCCTCGCGTTGAGGTTGAGAATCCTAGCCGAGCGCGACCAAGACCTCGCCAAGGAGACCGCGGAACGGCTCGTGGCGGTCGAATCCAGCACGTATTACAAAACCCGGTCACTGCCCGAGCTGATCCCGGTCGAAACGTTCGACGCCCGGGCGTACCTGGCCAAATCCCTTACCGGAGCCGAGAAAGCGGAGATGCTCAAACCGGCCGTGCTCGGCTATCAGCAATACGCCAAGATCACGGTGCCTCGAGTGGTCGAGTTCGCGAAAGCGAAAATGCCCGATGGTTTTGGGGGCATCAGCCCCGAAGAGGCGCAGGCAGCGCTGGAGAACGCACAGACGCTGATCGCCGACTATCGATCCGTCGTGTCGGACGACAAGGCGGGGTCGGAAGCATCAGCCGCCGTGGAAGAAGCCTTGGGCACCTTGGCATCCTTGAGCCAGTAGCGGATCAGCTTGGACGCCACGGGAGCGGCGATATCGCCGCCGTGACCAGATTGTTCGATCATCGTAACGATGACAACTTGCGGGGTTTCGATGGGGGCCACTCCGACGAACCAGGCGTGAGTCTTTGCGCCTCTTCGATGCTCAGCCGATCCGGTCTTACCTCCCCATGTAAGTCCAGCGATAGGCCCTGAACTTCGCGCGGTACCGCGCTCGATCACGCTGACCATGGCCGATTTCAAATGATTCCAAAAATCGGCGGAGAGGTCGATTCGATTCATCATGCGAGGCTCGACCGCGGTCGATGCGCCTTTTGAGTCGATCGTCGCTTTTACGAAATGAGGATGGTAGCTGACACCGTTATTCGCGACCAGAGAAAGTAGGTTCGCCATTTGCAGAGGAGTGACACCGAGTTCGCCCTGGCCGATGCCCATATTGATCAAGTGGCCGCGGAGAAAAGGGTCGTTAGGACGGTGCTTTGACCACCAAGCTTCTGTGGGCACGATTCCCGTTATCTCCCCCGGAATATCGATGTTGGAGTCGGCGCCGAAGCCCGCCGCCACCGCTGCCTCCGTCATTTCACTGCGGCCGACACGGTCTGCGAGACGACCGAAATAGGTGTTGCAAGACTTGCTGAACGCGCCATCGTAGTTTAGTGATTCATTTCTAGCGTGATTCTCGCAGGCCCATTTCTTGTTTCCGACGCCTAAAAATCCTGGGCATTTCTGATACTGACCGTAACTGAGTTTCCCCGCTCTAGCGGCTGCGATGGAAGTTAGAACCTTGAAGGTCGAACCAGGAGCATAGGCGCTCGAGATGGCCCGGTTGACAAACGGATGCAGAGGGTTATTCGCCAAGGTCGCATAGTCATCCTGCGAAATGCCGCCCTCGAAAAGGCCGGCATCGTAGGTCGGGTAGCTTGCCATACAGAGGATCTCCCCTGTGGCGGGCTCGATCATGACGACCGCTCCGCCGGATTTCGGATATGGCTTGCAGGCATCGGCCAGAAGCTGATTGGCCAGCTTTTGGAGGTCACGATCGATGGTCAGGATTAGCTTTTGACCTTGTACCGCGGGCTCTCGATTGACGAGTCGCACGGCCTCTTGCTTGCTGTTTTGCTCAAGTGTTTCCGCGCCGGGCGTGCCCATGAGCTCGATTTCGTGGGACTTCTCGATCCCCTGTTTGCCGACGTAGTCGGCAGGTTCCTTGGAGGGGTCGTTCAGCTTTTCGTTGATCCGCTCCAAATCCTTCGGGCTCGGAGTCCACACGTACCCGAGGATGTGCGCCATATCCCGCGTGTTCGGGTAGTAACGCATGCTCTGCCTGTCAACGCTGATTCCGGGAAGGTCATCCGCCGCTTCCGCGATCTTCGTGGCGATCTCGATCGGCACGCCGGCATAGATCGGCGTAGGCAGATTGGGCCGAAAGTAGCCGTCGTCGAGCTTGCGCATCATCTTGGCGGGATCGCCGCCGAGCATGCCCGCAAGTTTGTCGATGATCCACGACTTCTTGATTTTGGCCAGTTTTGGGAAGCCATCATGGACCACCCAAATCTTTTCCTCGACCGCCGTCTTCATCACCTCGCTGGGGATGCCGGTCACAACGTGCTCCAAGCGCACGCCCGCGATAAGCCTATTTTGGCGATCAAAGATCAAGCCCCTCGGAGCAAGCGTCTTTCGAACGCTCTGACGCGAGCGTTCGGCGCGGGAGACATAATCCGCCCCCATGACGACTTGGATGTACCAAAGCTTGACGAGCAAGACCACCAGGGCAACGCCAAGCGCCCCGATGTAGATAAACATCCGGGGTTCGATTTCTTTCTTCTCGGGGGCGTGTATGACCGACATGGGGTCCCATAAGGATTATGTCGCCCCTGGCCAATCGCGTTCCCTTACTGGGACACAGGACCGGCCATTTCGAGCAGCCGCTCGGCCAGTTTGCTCGGATCGTAGTTCCCCTCTGTGTTGCAGAGGACGACCGACACCGTGCGGCGGCTGACATCCATCACCATTCCGGTTCGGCAACCCTGTTGGGCTCCGTTATGCCCCACGATCGGGCCGTTCAGTCGGAAGCCTAGTCCGTAGTTTGAGAAGGATCCGTCGTTCAGCTTCGCCGAAGACCACATGGATCGAAGCGATTTCCCGCCGACGATGCGCCAGTAGGCGAGGTCGCTGAAGAATCGGGCGAGACCAGGAGCTGTGGCCTCCATTCCGCCTCCCGCGAACTTCCACGAGTTGTCTTCCCGGGGAGTGTCGTGTTTGGGCTGACCGTTCACCAGCGCGTAGAGAGCCGTTCGATCCTTCTTGTCGGACAGGATTTCGAAATCGAGGCCATTCTTGCCGCCGTGGGGCATGACCTCGCGCCTCATCCAGTCGACGAACGATTCGCCGCTCGCCTTCTCCATTGCCCGCGCCACAAAGGTGTAGGCATGGGTGCTGTACTGATACTTCGCCCCGGGAGCGAAGAGCAAGGGATCGCGCACAAAGAGCCGGCTCGCCATGGCCGCCGTCGGATAGAAGCGCGTGCCGTCGGGGTCAGAAACTCCGTTGTAGTGACGAACTCCCGAGGTGTGATTCAAGAAATTACGAATGGTTGTACGCGGGCGGTCCGTCGGCCATTCTGGAAACCAGGTCTTGCAGTCAGCATCGATGTCGAACTTGCTCTGTTCGACCATCTTCATCGCGCCCACGGCCGTGACCGGCTTGCTGATCGACCCGAGTCGGAACCAGGTCTTCTGCGTGGGACGAATGCGCTTTTCCACATCCGCATAACCCGCGCTTCCGAAGTAGACGAGCTTATCGCCGGAATAGACGGCGGCGGTGAGCCCGACGATCTTGTTCGTCGCTCGAAACTCTTCGAGGGCGGTATCGGCCGAAACCTGCGGCGTCGCGAGAACGAGGGCAAGCTTGAGAGCGGAATGAATCACGGCATCTAGTCTAGCGCCGGTTTAACCCCATCAGGCAAGTCGGCGGCCGAATGCCGGTACTTCTAACGGGCTTACTTGATGTAAGTGTCTCGGTCCATCTCGCGGACTTCGACGGTGATCTTCGCCAGCCCGGATTCGATAGAACCGGCAAAGGCCCCGTAAAGAGTGTCCGCGATCCCTTGAGAAATTATCTCCCTAAGGGCCACCGAACGCCCGGTAAGCACGGCGACTTCGCAATGGATGAAACCTGCTGCCGCTCCCGCCCCCATTCGCCAGGCCTCCCGAAGCGTGTGATAAGCCTTAATCGAGGCAGAATCAATGGTGTCATATCCGGCGAGGCGCTCGACCAAGCTTTCGAGTGTAGCGAGGATTTGGTCGTTCTCGAGAACATTGGCGCTGGTCTGAAGGTGGATATGCGGCACAGCATAACTATGACCGAGGATTACTCGATCTTTTTCCAATCTTGGGCGCCCGCAACGACCTTGTCGATCAACTGCTCGCTAGCCCAGAGTTCGGTTGGACCCTGATTTCCATAGTTGTCCGTGGTCTTGGATTTCTTTTCGGTGACGACGGTTACAAGCGCGGACGGCATATCCGTAATTTGAGCCGTGTACTTGTCCTTCAGCTTCCAATAGCCGAGCTTGTTTACGATTTCGTTGATCCGCTGGACATCTTCGGGATTGACCTGAGCCTCGTACTTTCCGATCTTGTCAACAAACCGCTTGCCGTCATACACGACTTTGCCGTCGGGTTTCAAGGTCACCTTGTAGGTTGGGCATGCTCCAAAACATGGGGTGCGTTCAAGGGATACTTCTTGCAAATCCGACTTCTGGAAGAGACGGTAAGGGGGAACCGCACCCGCAATTGCAAGGGTGGCGATTGCGGCCATAACTGTGTTTCTCATAGATAGCTAGACGCGTGACGCCGGGAGCGCGAAACGGCGGCTAGGACCAAAGGAGAAGAGTGGTGCCGGGGGAGGGACTCGAACCCTCACGCCTTTGAGGGCAACGGTGTTTGAGACCGCCGCGTCTACCATTCCGCCACCCCGGCAACCGTGTCGCGGAATCGAAAGATACCCGATTCCTAGCCAAATGCCCGCGATCGGAAAGCGTGGCAGATCGCGATGGCTAGGGCATCCGTTACATCGTCCGGCTTTGGCGTCTCACGCAGAGAAAGGAGCTTGCACACCATAAACTGCACCTGCTTCTTGTCCGCATTGCCGTTGCCGACAACCGCTTGCTTCACCTCCGGGGGCGAGTACTCCATCCAGGGCAGGCCCGCCTCGGCGGAGGCGAGAAGGACGACGCCGAGCGCTTTGGCGACGTCCATCGCCGTTGTCTTATTGACGGTGAACAAGAGCCTTTCCGTCGCGATGGCATCGGGTTTTAGCTCTTCAATGAGGCTCCGCATCTCCTCATGAATCAACCGGAGCCGATCGGGAAGCTTAATCTTGGGAGTCTGAATCAGCCCATACTTGACGGTCTCGATCTTCGAGCCCGCCCTTGAGACGAGACCGTAGCCTATCCTTTCC